>DMRT01000064.1 GCA_003455235.1 Chitinophagaceae bacterium | reverse complement strand
CCGCCCAGCCCGATGTTGTTTTCATCAAGATAGGCCTTAGCTTCGGCGAATGTCATTCCTACCAATGCGGGCACCTGTATCTGCTGGTCATCGGGCCGGCTGCCCACCACCAGGGTAATGCGGCTGCCCCATTGAATTTTTGATTTGGCTTTTATGCGTACGCCGTTGTATTGCTGTTCCAGCACCGAGCCCGCCATAAAATCGGGACGGAAGATGGTGTCTTCCAGTTTCAGGTGGTTGCGTTCCAGCACCAACAGGGCAAAAGAAAGGTTCTGTCCTTCCAGGCTGGGCATTTCTATCATGGGTGGAACCATCCGGTTCACGGTAATAAAAACGGTGCGGTTGATCTTTACGGTTGAATTCGGGTCGGGCAGTTGTTTCAGCACAATACCCCGGGCGGCTGTATCGGTAAAAACAGAATCCTGAATATATACATCAAATCCTTCTTTCTCCAGTTGTTTAATGGCATCGGCCGTTTTCATTCCTGTAACAGCGGGCACCTTTAAATAAGCCCCGTGCTTGGTAATCCATCCCAGCATTTTCAGGAACAGGAAAAGAAAAAGCAACGCAAGTCCGATGGCGGCCAGCAGGTTTACCCAGAACGGGCGGTTGGTGATGAATTTAAACACGTTGGTTATTTAAGTGATCAGTCTTTATTAAAACATTCTTCAATCAATGCCGAATAAAATTCCATGAGTGTCCATCCCATGGCCCTCACCTGCTGCGGAACCAGGCTGGCTTCGCTTTGCCCGGGTACGGTGTTTATCTCCAGCATGTAGGGATGGCCGGTTTCTTCGTGGTATATAAAATCGATCCGGACCACACCGCGGCAGTTGAAAACCGCGTAGGCTTTTTTTGCTTCGGTGCGTACCTTTTCTGCAATGGATTCGTCCACATTGGCGGGCGTGATCTCATCGCTGGCACCTTCGTATTTTGCTTCAAAGTCGAAGAACTCATTTTTGGCAATGATCTCGGTAATGGGCAGGGTGATAATCTTTCCTTTTGATTTGAACACGCCGATGGTGAGTTCCCGCCCGCTGATAAATTCTTCCACCAGTACCTGGTCGTCTTCCTTAAATGCTTTATCCAGTGCTGCTGCCAGTTCCGATGCCTGCTTCACTTTGCTCATGCCGATGCTGCTTCCTCCATTATTTGGTTTTACAAATACCGGCAGTTTGAGTTCTTTCATGACCTGGTCGGGAGTAACGGGAATGTGTTTGAACAGGTGTACCGACTTTGCCACGTGCATACCGGCGAAGGAAGCCACGGCCACTGTGTACCGCTTGTTGAAGGTAAGGGCCGACGTGGCGGTATCGCAGGAAGTATAAGGAATGTTCAGGGTGTCGAAATATCCCTGTAGTTTCCCGTCTTCACCCGGGGTGCCGTGCAGGCTCACAAGGATGGCATCGAAGGTGATTTTGCTTCCGTTGACGGCGATGCTGAAATCGTTTTTATCAACGGGGTATTTTTTTCCGTCGGGCGAAAGGTAATTCCACCCGGCCGGGTTGATGTCGATGGTATAACAATCCCATTTACCGGTATCGATATGCTTTGCGATGGACTGGGCACTTTTGTAGGAGATAACGGCCTCACCGGAATAGCCACCGGTGATGAGTGCAATCTTTTTGTTCATGCGGTATGAAGGGGTTGTTTAAGCAAAGAAACGAAATATCGCTTATGGTTGTTGCTTTGGTATTTGATGCGGTGGAAATTTTACCAATTTAACATTTCAGAAACCGTGCCGGTTACTGTTCGGCCTTCATGTCGCCCAGTCCTTCGTTGCCTGAATCGAGAACGAATTTCCACTTTCCGGATGCTTCTTTTTTCCACACACTTACATAGGTACCGTAAATAATGGTGTCTTTGCTGGTGGGCATCAGGGCATAGATGCCGTAGGTGTATCCCAGTTCGCCTGATTTTGCCACAGTCCCGTCTTTGGGCTCCCATTTAAGGGTATAGGTGGTATCGTTTTGCTGGATGAGAAAGTCAACGGCATCAGCGCCGATGATGGGTGGCTGGGCGGGACGCAGCAGTACGCCGTTGCTGTCGATGTATTCCAGGAAGGCGTGCTTCATTCCTTTTTCTTCACTCAGTTTGGAAAATGCCCGGTCGGCATCCATCAGGTCAATTTTAGCCTGGGCAGAGGCTTTTGCCTCCTGGTTTTTATTACCGGTAAGCAGGTTACACGAAAACAAGATAACAAGGAGCAGAACAACTGGTAACATTCTTTTCATGCAGCAAGATTAAAAGATGACGGGTTAATTAAAAAGGCGAAAGTATTTAAAAATACCCTCGCCTGCGGCAGGAAATATCACCCGCCAGTTATAATCCGCCTGGGGCGGATCTGAAAAAAACTTATCGGCCTGCAGCAGATGCCTAAATATGCATCTTCGCTTTTTTGCCCATCAGGTCGTCCACGGTTTCTTTATACATGTCGTCGGGTACACAGCAATCCACGGGGCACACCGCAGCACATTGCGGCTCTTCATGAAATCCCTGGCACTCGGTGCATTTATTGGGAACGATGTAATAAATATCATTGCTGATAGGTGCATGACGCTGGTCGGCATCCACCTGTGATCCGTCCATCAGGGTAAACATTCCCTTTACGGTTGTTCCGTCTGAAACAGCCCATTCAACACCGCCTTCGTAAATAGCGTTGTTTGGACATTCGGGTTCGCAGGCACCGCAGTTGATACATTCTTCTGTGATCTTTATAGCCATCTATCGTAATTTTGGGTTTCAAACTTCCTTATGGAAGCCAGCTGCAATTTAACAATAACCAAATGAATTTACAAAACCGTATTCAATTATTACTACGCCTGGGGAACTACCTTCAGAACGATCCGGCCGAATGGCAGGTAATCAAAAAAAGAGCCACGGTGCAGAACGGCTGGTTCACGCCCGGCTTTATCGACCTCGCCGTTAAGAACATCTGTTCAGAATTTTTGCAGAAAGAAAAACTGGAACAATGGGCGGCTCATTATCACCTGGATGATAACATAGGCGGAAAGAATACCGGTATTGTGATGGCGGGTAATATTCCCCTGGTGGGATTCCATGATTTTCTTTGTGTATTTATCAGCGGTCACCGGCAAACCATCAAGCTTTCCACCAAAGATGATGTGCTGCTGAAACACCTCGTAAATACCCTGATTGAATGGGAACCCTCCCTGAAGCAACAAATCGTTTTTGCCGATATGCTCAGGGGCTGTGATGCCTATATTGCTACCGGCAGCAACAACTCGGCCCGTTATTTTGAACAGTATTTTTCAAAGTATCCACACATCATACGCCGTAACCGTACGTCAGTGGCGGTGATATCGGGTGATGAAACAGCCGGAGAGCTATCGCTGCTCTCGGACGATATTCACCAGTACTTCGGACTTGGTTGCCGCAACACAACCCGCTTACTGGTTCCGGAAGGATATGATTTTGTTCCCATGCTGAAAGCATTCAACAGCTACCAGTACTTTTCTGATCACCACAAATTCAAGAACAATTACGATTACCAGCTCTCCATATTGCTGATGAACAAGATCTACTATATGACCAATGGCAGTACCCTGCTGGTGGAAAGCAATGACAATTTTTCAGCCATCAGCCGTGTTAACTACAGCTATTATAAACCGGGGCAGGATGTACTTGCCGGGCTGAAGGGGAATGATGACATACAATGCATAACCGGCAAAAACGTTATTCCATTCGGGGAAGCACAAAAGCCACGGTTAACCGACTATGCTGATGGCGTGGATACGATGCAGTTCCTGTTATCCCTTTAGGAAAAATGCCCATAAACCTGGCCCGGGTCATATCATGGAACTGCCTGGTTTTTACATTACTGCAGGATCTACGAAGCTCTTCCTAATTATATGTTAAACATGACAGGTGAAAATCTCAATTTGTCATTGCTTCGTTACTTTGTATGGTCAGGCACAGGAGTTGATAATGAGAACATCACATGAAACCAAACCTGATTACATTTGTTGAACTAAATAAAACCTACGAAAAATGAAATGGAAACAAATTCTGGCAACCGTTACCATTAGTGCAGCCACCACCCTCGGTGTGATCTGGGGGTATGCAAAGTTTTCGGCCAAACAAAATACCTATGCCGGCCAGCAGGCCGGGGTGGTACCTGCAAACTATAATAAATATGCAGGCCTGTTTGACGGTAACAATGGACCCGGCAATACGCTGGACTTTACCGTGCCTTCCGAAACTGCCACTCCCGCAGTGGTACACATCAAAACAAAAACAAACGCCAAACAGGTTAATAACAGTGTACGCCGTTCACCCAACAATCCATTCAGTGATTTTTTTGACGACGACATGTTTAACCAGTTATTCGG
>DMRT01000072.1 GCA_003455235.1 Chitinophagaceae bacterium | reverse complement strand
CATTTTGACGTAAAAAAAGTGACGGGCGTATGATTGAACGCATACGATAAAAAACACCGTGGTTATCTTTGTATCATGTTTAAGCGGATCGCCGCCATATTACTGCTTCTTGCTTTTTCTGCACAAACCTTCAGCAGCCCCTTCTTCCTGCTGGACTATTACATGAACACAACAGTCTATGCGAAGAACTGTATCAACAAGGCGAAGCCCAAAATGCATTGCAATGGTCATTGCCAGGTGATGAAAAAAATGCAGGAAGAAGAAAAGAAAGAACAGCAGAATGCCGGACGCAAAACAGAAAACAAACTGCAGGTGCTTTCCTCCCGTTCTTTTTTCGGATGCCTGCCACCGGTGCGCCTTGTTATCCTTCAACAAACAAGAAAAGAAAAGCAATACAGCCTGGCGGATATGGCTTACTCCTTCTTTCACCCGCCGCAGCAATCATGAACATATCCATCTAATCATTCCTGGTCCGGGCCATGCTGCCTGCGGATCCTCTTATCACTGCTAAATTTATTTTATGAAAAAGTTACTCTTTCTTTTCCCGGTATTCCTATGCGCATCCCTGATCTCAAACGCCTGCGAAATATGCGGATGCGGGCACAGTAATTATTATATAGGGCTGTTGCCTAAATTCAAACACGCATACATTGGGCTCCGCTACCAGTACAAACACTTCAACACCGTAATGGCCGATGATAAAACACAATTCAGCCGAGACTATTTCAAAACCGTTGAATTATGGGGCGGATGGAACATCGGCAAGCGTTGGCAGGTACTTGCGGTGATTCCTTATACATATATACACCAGGTATCTGATGAAGGAGTAGCCAACAACCAGGGCATCGGGGATGTGGCGGCCATGGTGAATTATAAGTTGTTCGACAGGTCATCGGCCTTGTCAAAAAAAACACTGGTTCAACAGCAGCTATGGATCGGCGCAGGCATTAAAGTCCCCACCGGTAAATTCAGCATTGATGAAACCGATCCAGCCGTGGTGGCACTTGCCAATACCCAAACCGGAACGGCCAGCACTGATTTTATGATCAATGGTACCTATGATGTCCGCATCAACAAAGTAGGCATCACCACCAATGCTTCCTACAAAATCAATACATCCAACAGGGATAATTATTTATTCGGGAATAAGTTCTCGGCGGCTTCCTTTGTTTCTTATTCCATTCAAAAAAACCAACTCCTTATAGTACCCAATGCAGGCCTACAGTATGAAGACATATCCGGGAATAAACTGAATAAGGAACTGGTTACACAAACCGGCGGCCGGCTACTTACCGCATCGGGCGGACTGGAATTCAGTTTCCGTCAATTCACCATTGGAACAAATTTCCAGCTGCCTGTAAGCCAGCATTTCGCATCCGGGCAAACGGAGCTGAAAAGCAGGGGAATGGTTCATTTCAGCGTAGCCTTTTAAGAACTTCGGAAATCACTGGTCCTGTATTGCAGGACCAGTGATCTTCAACACTTGTTAATTGAAAATTTGGATAAACAAACCGAAAGCCTATACATTTGCAGCGGATTTGGTTTCCCGATGTTACATCGGGATTAAAAGGGAATCCCGTTCAAGTCGGGAGCTATCCCCGTAGCTGTAAGCTCTGTAAACTGTTTGTACTTCAAGCCACTGTTTAATTTGACGGGAAGGCAACAAGCAGGGAGTAAGCCAGAAGACCTGCCAGGTTCATCAGTCAACATTTTTCAGCTTTCGGGTGAAAGGCTTGGAGATTTAAGAGTGTAAGGGCATTCTTTTATTTTCTTCTTTTTTATTTCCTGGAAGCAGTCACACAAAAATTTCATGTAACATGAAAAAGATCTTTTTTGTGCTGGCTGCTGTTAGTATCAGCAATCAGCTATCCGCCCAGCAGGACACAACGGCCAAATGGCTTGACGAAGCCGTTATCACGGCCACCAAAACCCCCGTTAAACAATCGCAAACCGGGAAAGTGATCACGGTAATCAGCAAAGAACAACTTGAAAGAAGTTCGGGCAAAACAGTTGCCCAGGTATTGACCGAACAGGCAGGGGTTACCATCAATGGAGCCTACAATGCCGCCGGCAGCGTGCAAACGGTTTTTGTAAGAGGAGCTTCATCAGGAAGAACGCTGATCCTGCTCGACGGGATCCCGGTGAATGATCCATCCATGATCAACAGCGAATTCGACCTGAACATGTTTTCCATCACCGATGTGGAACGGATAGAAATATGCAGGGGTGCTCAATCCACCTTGTATGGAAGCGATGCCATTGGCGGAGTGATCAACATCATCACCGTAAAAAAAGACATTTCCCAGCCATTCAATGTAAAAGCAACAGTGGCATACGGAAGTAAAAGCACATTCCGCGGAAACCTCCAGCTGTTCGGCAAAGCAGGGAAGCTGACCTATACCGCCCGCTATGCCAAACTGAATACAAAGGGGTTCTCTTCTGCATACGACAGCACGGACAATAAAGATTTTGATAAGGATGGTTACAATGGTGATGTAGTGAATGCCGGGCTGCAATACCAGGTGATCCCTGGCCTGCAGGTGAAAACATTTGTACAGTACAGCAGGTACAAGGCAGATATCGATGCCGGTGTTTTCGCCGACGAAAAAGATTATACGATCAGCAACAGCAATGTAAACGCCGGTCTCGGCGCTTATTTTAAAAAAGGCATCGTATCGGTTACCGCCAACTACCAGTTTGGTGAACTGAGAAGAACATACCTGAACGACAGCACCCATAAACCCGGCTTTACCACCTACGAGGATAATAAATACAACGGCCGTACCCAATACGTTGAACTATACAGCAGTATTACAGCCGCCAAATGGCTTACGGTACTGGTGGGTGCCGATTACCGCCGGGCCAACATGCACCAGAAATATTATTCTGTAAGTTTCTTCGGACCTTACGATCCGCCGGCATTCGACAACTCATTACACCAGACATCTTTTTATGCATCCTTATTCTTCAGCGCTCTAAATAAAAGACTCAATGTGGAGATCGGGGGAAGGACCAACAAGCATTCACGCTATGGCAGCAACAGCACATTCACGTTCAATCCGTCGTTCAGCATAACCCAGAACTGGCGTTTGTTTGCCAGCGTTGCCACAGGGTTCAAAGCGCCTTCTATCTACCAGGTATTCGATCAATACAGCGGCAACCTGGATTTGCAGCCCGAAAAATCAACTAACTATGAACTGGGTGTCCAGCAATCGCACAGTAAGGTCAGCAGCCGTATCGTTTATTTCCACCGCGATATAAAGAATGGGATCGACTATGACTATGTAAACTTTAAGTATTTCAATTTTGTGAAGCAGGTGGCTGATGGAGTTGAACTGGAACTTACGGTTAAACCCATCAAGTCATTGCGCATTACTGCCAACTATACTTATGTTGGTGGAGATGAAAAAACCCAGAGCAGCAAAAGCACA
>DMRT01000116.1 GCA_003455235.1 Chitinophagaceae bacterium | reverse complement strand
ATTTCGAAAATGCTTTGGGTGTCAGTAAAGCCTTTCGTCGGCATATTATCGAACCAGCTAATTAGCTAATTAATTTAATAGTGACATTTTTGACATTCGGTTCCACCAATCTTCTCAACCGTTACACTGTCCATTTTATGATTCTTCAGGTCTTTGTGGAATTTCTCGTAAATGCTGTAAAATTTATTTCCGGAAGCATCGTCTTTGTTATAAAAGTCAACCTTGGTTTCGCGGTGACAGTTAATACACCAGCCCATGCTCAGGTTGGAGAACTGGTAAACTTCCGGCATCTCCTGGATATTTCCGTGGCAGGTCTGGCATTGCTGCTTGCCTACTTTTACGTGCTGGCTGTGATTGAAGTATACGTGGTCTGGCAGGTTGTGTACTTTTACCCACTCGATGGCTTTGGCCCCGTCGGGAATGCCATCGCCGTTGTTATCTGGTTTGTATGATTTGGTGGCGGGATCCCAGCCTGCATAGGCATACAGCTTCTGAATTTCGGCCGTACCGTCAACCGCCACGCCGTTGTCCCTTACCAGTACATCCGGTCCTTCGTATTTGTTGATCGCTTTGTGGCAGTTCATACACACATTCACCGATGGAATGCTTGCCTGCTTGCTGTCCTGCGCACCGCCGTGGCAGTACAGGCAGCTGATCTGGTTGGTGCCGGCGTGTACTTTATGAGAGTAGAAAATAGGCTGCTCGGGCTGGTAGTTCTGCTGGCGGCCCAGGCCAATGGCCCCGTTGATGGTATAATATCCGCCCACCAGGAACAGCAGGAGTATGCCCGCCATCAGGTAGGTTTTATTTTTATAGAAAGGAACCGGTTCGGTCCTCAGTACACCTTCTTTTTCGTCGGAAAGCTTGCGGAGGTTGGTATTTACCTGTAATAAGATGAAGGCAATAAGGGCCAGTACCAGGGTAAGAATACCAAAGAGCAGCGAGTCGTCTGAGGTTTCGGGCGTTTTACCACCGGGAACCGGGGGCGCATCGCCGGTGTAGTCATCCACATACTTCATGATCGCATCGATGTCTTCCTTCTTCAGCTGTGCAAATTTCGACATCATCCCGTTCTGCTTCCACTTGTCGTAAAGCTGTTTGGCATAGGGGTCTCCGCTCTCAATCATTCCTTGCGGATTGGCCACCCATTTGTAGATGAATCCTTCGGGTTGGCGTTCTTTCCATCCTTTCAATGCCGGACCGGTGAAGTCCTTGTCTGGCTTGTGACAGCTGGAACAATTCGCTTTAAAAAGCTCCTTGCCATCGGCTGCGTAAGAATTGATATTAATGGAAAATAAAACAACTAAGAAAAGACCGGGCAATGCCCTGTTAAAGATTTTTCTATAGCGACTCATACAGTTATTCGGGGCTAATGTGGAAAAATATCCTAATTCGGCAGCAAAAATAAGACACGATGCTGACAATATATCAACATTGTTAAATTTTTTTTTGCCTTGTCTGGCGTGGTTTTCAGCCGATTGTGCCATTGCCTGAAATGGATTTGTCATGTGTTTGTAAACCCTTTACCCCATTGCATTTTTTTCTTTTTTCGGTTCCGATTCACAAATTTTTGGTCCACTTTTGCGCCATGTTTGAAAAACTGAAAGCCCGGTGGAAGGTGAACGGCATTAACCTGGCGCTGATTATTACCACGTTTGCACTGGGTGGCAGCCTTTGCGGGTATGCCGGCCGCAGGCTGCTGCTGCTTACCGGGCTGGACAAAGGAATTGCCTGGTTTATCCTGTACATTGTCCTCATCACCCTGCTGTGGCCGCTCTGTGTTTTACTGATCAGTATTCCCCTGGGACAATTCGCCTTCTTCCGCAAATACATTCAAAAAATCTGGAAAAAGATAAGCGGCAAAAAAAACAATTCGCCTGTTCATATCGTCATTTTTGCCAGTGGTGCCGGCAGCAATGCCAAAAAGATCATTGAGTATTTTGCGGGATCGGCGACCGTGAAAGTGGCTTTGATCGTATGCAATAAGCCGGGAGCCGGGGTGCTGTCTGTTGCTGCACAGAACGGAATACCAACGCTGTTAATTGAAAAAGAACGCTTCCTTCATGGCGATGGATACCTGCCCGAACTGAAAAAATACCATACCGGCCTGGTTGTACTTGCCGGTTTTTTGTGGAAGATACCCCCGGCACTGGTTGCCGCCTTTCCCAAAAAGATCATTAATATTCACCCGGCG
Organism: Chitinophagaceae bacterium; assembly: GCA_003455235.1. Taxonomy (GTDB): domain Bacteria; phylum Bacteroidota; class Bacteroidia; order Chitinophagales; family Chitinophagaceae; genus Ferruginibacter. The sequence goes on along the minus strand of DMRT01000116.1, from coordinate 8,099 downwards.
CTGTTGCCCAAATACGGCGGTAAGGGGATGTATGGCAACCGGGTTCATGAAGCCGTTATTGCCGCACAGGAAAAAGAAAGCGGCATCAGCATTCACTATGTGGACGAAATTTATGACCATGGCGAAACCATCTTCCAGGCCAGCTGCCCGCTGGAACCCGGTGATACGTCCGAATCGCTGGCACAGAAAATTCACGGACTGGAGCATGCACATTACCCCGGCGTGATTGAATCCCTGCTCCAAAAGCAAAATCGCAGTTAAAACCCCTTACCCAAAAAGGCATGTGACGGAACTGCTGTATTTTTATCCCGATAAACACCCGCTGTTGCGTTCATTCGTGAAAATAGTTTTACTGTCCTTCTTCCTTTTTTGCAGTTCTCTCTTCTCATCGGCCCAGTTAACCGTAACAGGAACCGTGTTTGATGCTTCCAAAAGAAACTATGTGGAAAAAGTAAAGGTGGAAAGCACGGGCGGGCAGCAAACCAGCACCGACTCAATGGGCCGGTATCGTATCCTTGTCGCGGAAACCGATTCGCTTACTTTCACGTACAACGAAAAGCCCACGCAGAAGTTCCCCGTAAAAACCATTGCCGACATCAACCAGTTTGATATTTCCCTGCAGGTTCATGTGAAAAGCAGGTATAACACACTCAAGGAAGTGGTGGTGATCGCCAAATCGTACCGGGAAGATTCACTCGAAAACCGTAGGATCTATTCCGAGTACTACGACTTTCATAAACCAACGGTTAAAACAAGTATTACGCCCGGCGGCGCCGTGGGCGCCGACCTGGATGAGATCATCAACATCTTCCGTTTCCGCAGGAACAAACAACTCAAAGCCTTTCGTGCCCGGCTGGAACAGCAGGAGCAGGATAAATTCATCGATTACCGCTTCAGCAAAACCTTTGTGAAAAGGATAACCCAGCTCAACGGTGCCGAACTCGATACCTTCATGGTGCGTTACCGCCCTACTTATGAATTTGCCAGCATGGCCGATGAGGTTACTTTTAATAAGTATATCCTAAACGCTTCTTACAAATTCAAACTCGAACTCCTCAGAAAAGAATCACCCCGGTCTCCCGGCCCTGCAAAAAACTAAAAAAAGAACTACTTTTCATGTTCAAAGCCCCCAACATGAGAAAATTCTTTTTACTCCCGCTCTTTTTCTTTTCACTGGTTTCCTGTGCACAAACAGACAGCATTCCTTCTTTTGTAAAAGACAGCCTGGACGGTTATGTGAACAACGCTCTTGCCGGCTGGCAGGTGCCCGGCGCTGCCGTTTGCATTATCAAGAACGGGAAAGTGGTGCTGATGAAAGGATACGGCGTAAAAGAACTGAATGGTACCGATAAGGTAGATGAGAACACGCTGTTTATGATCGGCAGCAACAGCAAAGCATTCACCGCAACAGCACTGGCCATGCTGGATGCCGAAAAAAAAATCTCGCTGGATGACCGGGTAACCAAATGGATCCCGCAGTTTAAACTGGATAATAAAGCCGCCGGAGAGCAGGCCATTGTACGTGACCTTCTCTGTCACCGCATCGGCTTTCAAACCTTCCAGGGAGATTTTACTTACTGGACCAGCAATTTATCCCGTGCCGAGGTGATCGAGAAAATGAGCCACATCAAAGCGCCCTATCCTTTCCGCACCAAATGGGGTTATACCAATGCTGCTTTTTTAACCGCCGGTGAAATTATTCCGAAAGCAACCGGCAAACAATGGGAAGAATACCTGAAGGATAATATTTTTACACCACTTGGTATGAACAATACACTTGCGCTAAGCAAAGATTTTCCCAACGCCCCAAACAAATGCAGCGCACATACCATGGCCAATGGCAAGCTCATTAAAATTCCGTTCTGTAATATTGATAACCTGGCGGCTGCAGGCAGCATCGGTTCTTCGGTAAACGACATGAGTCATTGGGTGATGGCGCAACTGTCTGGCGGCCGGTACGATGGTAAACAGGTAATCCCCGGCGCCGCAATCGCTCAAACCTGGCTGCCGCATTCTATCCTGGGCAATGGTGGTAAGCAATTCAACACCGGGCATTTCAGCCTGTATGGTCTTGGCTGGTTCCTGGAAGAATACTGCGGCAAAAAAATCGTGTCGCATACCGGCGGCGTAAATGGGTTTGTAACCAGCGTAACACTGATCCCCGAAGAAAAACTCGGTATCATTGTGTTCACCAATACCGACCAGAACAGTTTTTATGAAGCGCTGAAATGGGAAATAGCCGACGCTTACCTGGGCAAACCCTACCGCAACTACAGTAAAGTATACCTGGGTTTTAATAACCAGGAGAAAAAAGAAAGTGAAAAGCAGGATAAAAAAATGATGGACTCAGTTGCCTTACAGTTAAAGCCCGCTCTTTCCGTTTCTGATTATTGCGGAACTTATACTAATGACGTGTATGGCAACATGAGTGTGGTGCAGGAAGGCGGGGAACTGAAAATGAAATTCAGTCACCACCCCAACATGTACGCCAAACTGGAGTCCGTTGGCGGCAACCGTTTTTATGTAACCTTCAGCGACCCGGAATTCAGCAAGGCCGTTTTCCCTTTTTCAGTGGTGAACGGAAAGGTAACCGGTGTAACCGTTAAAGTGGCTGACTTTATTGAATACAACCCGTATGAATTCAAAAAAATAAAATAAACAGATTTCCTTCCATGGATAAATTACACAGCGAACTCAAAAAAGAATTTCAGCTGGAACGCATGATACTGTTCAGCGATGCCGTGTTTGCCATTGCCATCACGCTGCTGGTGATTGAATTAAAAGTACCGGAAATTGAACGGGCCGAACTCACCGAAGGCAAACTGCTCAATGCACTGGGCCACATGATCCCCAAGTTCTTTGGTTTTATCATCAGCTTTATGTTCATCGGCATTTACTGGATGGTGCATCACCGCCTGTTTGGTTTTGTGGTAAATTACACACCCAAACTGTTACGGCTCAACCTTCTTTTTTTGTTTTCCGTAGCCCTGATGCCTTTCAGCACGGCTTTCTACAGCGAATACGTAATGAAGCATGTGCTCACACCGGTGGTTTTTTATACGGGTAACATTATCCTGCTCGGCTTATTCAACCTGTTTATGTGGAAATACATCGGCAATCCTAAAAATAAATTATCAGAAGGACTGAGCGAACGGGATGCCCGCTACTACTCCACGCGTGCAGTGATTGTGCCCTGCCTCTTCACGCTGTTTGCTTTTGTGTACCTCATCAACCCATTTATATCATCTTTCATGCCGCTGCTGGTGCCTCTCATTATGCGCATCGTTCAAAAACGACACGAGAAAAAAACCAGGGCCCTGGAAGCAAAAACAAAAACAGAAGATGGAAACGGAACAACTTAATCTTGGCATCGGTACCCGCCTGCAGCATACCCAGTATGGCCCGGGTGTTATCGTGGGCGTACGTTATGCCAGCTACCTCATCTCCTTCATCAACCACGGTATCAGGGAGGTTGATAAAACAGATAATCACCTCGATGAGATCATTGCCGAAAACGTAACCGCCGAAGTGGAAACCGTTTCCGAAGTGGAACGTTCATTATTAAAGATATTACGGCAATGGGGTGGCATGCAGGAAACCGTTCCGCTGGGGGAAAAATGGATTGGCGGCACCCTGGCATTACAGACTGCCGATAAAAGCTTAAAACCAAAGGAAATTCCCATCGACGACTTCTTTCATAAAATAGTGATGCTGCGTGACCGCCTCCGGGTACTGGAACAAAACATCAACAGCCATAAAAAACTAAATGACGAAGACAAGGTGAACCTGCAGCAGTACATCACCCGCTGCTATGGTTCGCTTACCACTTTTAATGTGCTGTTTAAAAACAAAGAGCAGTGGTTTGTGGGGGAAAAAAGCAGCTCCGAATAATCGTAACCAAACAACGGCTGATGAGGAAATTATTTTTTTACCCGGCACTGCTTGTCGTTTGCGCAACCGCATCGGCACAGTCCTATAAAAGAATTCACAACCGTTCCATTGTTGTGGATACACACAACGATATCCTGATGACGGCGGCAGACAGGGGAATTGTGTTCGACCGGGATCTTTCCGGTAAAACCCACAGCGACCTGGCCCGGTGGAAAAAGGGCGGGCTGGATGTTCAGTTGTTTTCGGTGTATTGCGACGGCGATCTGAAAAATCCATTTGCTTTTGCCAACCGGGAAATGGACAGCCTGGATGCAGTGGCGGCACGCAACGCGGACAAGATCGAAAAAGTGTCCGGCTATGCAGCCCTGATCAACGCCGTAAAACAACATAAGATCGCCGCCATGTTTGGTGTGGAAGGAGGCCATATGATTGAAGATGATCTTGCCAAACTGGATTCCCTGTATGCACGGGGCGCCAGGTACCTGACCCTTACGCATAACATTGCTCCCTCCTGGGCCACCAGCGCTGCTGATGAAACCACCAAACCCAATCTTCCGCACAAAGGACTTACCGAATTTGGTATACAGGTGGTGCGGCACATGAACCAGCTGGGCATGATCATCGATGTAAGTCATGCCGGCGAACAAACATTCTGGGATGTAATAAAGCTGACCACCAAACCCATCATCGCATCGCACAGTTGCGTGTACGCCCTTACGCCGCACCGGCGTAATTTAAAAGACGACCAGATAAAAGCCATCGCAAAAAACGGTGGCGTGATCCAGCTGAATTTTAACCCGGGATTTATCGACAGCAGCGTTGGCAGAAAAGAAGAAGCATTTTTGAAAAAGCATGCGGCAGAAACTGATTCGCTGATGAAAAGCGGCATGGGCGATTTTTATGCCATGAGCTATCTCTATGCCAAATACGCCACCGAAACAAACAGCATACGGCCGCCCCTGTCGATGCTTATTGATCACATCGATTATATTGTAAAGCTGGTGGGTGTTGATTATGCAGGGCTGGGCTCCGACTTCGACGGCATTAATTTCACTCCGCAGCAACTGGATGATGTTACTTCTTATCCATTAATAACAAAAGCGCTCCTGGAAAGAGGATACAGTAAAAAAGATATCCGCAAAATACTGGGCGGTAATTTTCTGCGGGTACTGAAAGCCAACGAGGCAAAGAAATGATGCCGCTTATTTTACAAACTTCAGCATCCAGTCCACCAGTTCTTTCTTGTCTGCCATTTCCCAGGTGGAACTTTGTTTCTGCATGTTTGGCCCGGGGTTTTCCTCCGGGTTGCTGTGAAACACCACCAGCTCGGCATTTTTATTACCTGCCAGCTTCTGTTCGTTGATGATGCCCGACATGTCGGGATAATTACAGTCGTAAATGCCTTTACCCTGGGTGGAGAACCAGTAGCGGATGTCGGCAAAGCTGTAGGCCCGCATAGCAATACCGCTGTACCATTTCATTTTCTTCATTTTGGTATCGAAGTAAGAGTAAGGAGAAAATTCCAGCATCTTCGGCATATTGCTCACCGGGTCGGCTTTCAGTTTTTCTTTAAAAAGATAGCTCACCATCTTTCCTTCAAAATACCCCACTTCGGTTAAATGATCCCTCACCTGTTTCTGCCCTTCGTACCATTGCCGCACCCAGTCGATGGCACTTTCACAAAGAACAATGCCTTTGATATCCGGGTTGAACTTCGATTTGCCCGACTTGCAGAACTCCACGTATTTCAATGCCCGGTGACCCGAAGTCATCACGCCCAGCAGGAAGATGTTTTTATTGGGCAGCTTGTGTGTTGAAAACACAGAAGCTATCTCGGCATCTGTATACAAAAGGGAGCTGTTATCAAAGAACAGGTCGACAGGAACACCGGTGGAGATATATAACACGGCCATTCCTTTTGCATTGGCTTCTTGGTGCAGGAATGACTTCCTTGTGCTGTCGGTGATCCGGGGTCTTTCGTCATCGATGGAAATAATGATCCCCTTTACCGCAGTATTTTCCGGAAGCACCAGTGTGTACCCCTGTTCACTCATCGGGAACACATCGTCCTTTCCATAGCCTACACGTACAACACCCTTCTTTGCTGTATATCCTTCATGAACAACCTGTGCCTGGTTTTGAAAACCAATCCCAGACAAAAGCAACAGAAATACAATTCTTGGCATGTGGATGGAATTTTGAGGTGAGAAATGCAATTAAGTAAAATTAAGTTCTAATTTTAAATCATACTGTTAAAGAACCGCGATGAAACCATTACTGATTTTCTTCTTACTGCCCCTGCACCTGCTTGCACAACCTTTTTCCCGGCAGGAGATTGCCCAATGGGAAGCGCAATCAAAGAACGTAACCATCATCCGTGATCAGTACGGTGTGCCGCATATCTATGGCAACTCCGATGGGGATGCGGTATTTGGTTTGATGTATGCACAATGCGAAGATGATTTTAAGCGGGTGGAGATGAACTATATCGACAAACTGGGAAGAATGGCAGAAATCAAAGGAGCAAAATGGCTGGGGCCTGATCTGCTGAATAAAATACTGTTTGATTCGGCCGACGCCATAAAAGACTACAACAATGCCCCCGCCTGGCTGAAGAAACTTTGTAATGCCTTTGCCGACGGCATCAACTACTATATATATAAGAACCCCGGGAATAATCCTGCGCTGTTAAACCGCTTTCAGCCCTGGTACCCCATGCTGTGGACCGACGGGAGTATCAGCGCCATCAATATTGCCGATGTTACTGAAAAAGAAATAACCGAACTCTATCTTGGCAGCAATAACTATTCTTCCTTTCTTGAAAAAGATGAGGAAATGCTTACCGGCTCCAACGGTTTTGCCATTGCACCTTCTATCAGCGCATCGGGCAATGCCCTGCTTTATATCAACCCGCATGTTACCTTTTATTTCCGGCCCGAAGTACACATAGTGAGTGAAGAGGGACTGAATGTGTACGGCGCTGTTACCTGGGGACAGTTTTTCGTATACCAGGGATTTAATGAACATGGCGGGTGGATGCATACGTCGAGCGGGGTGGATGCAGCCGATAGTTATACGGAATACGTTTTTGAAAAAGACGGGCAGGTGGTTTATGAATACAACGGCCGCACCAGGCCGGTGATCCAAAGAACGATTGAACTGAAGTTCAAAACAACAGGTGCTGTTACGGCATCAAAAACTATCGTGTTATGGTCTACTCACCATGGTCCCATCCTGGCCAACCGCAACGGAAAGATGATCAGTGTACGGGCTGATAACCGCATCATGAACGGGCTGATCCAGTGCTGGGAGCGGAACAAAACAACCAGCTTTGCCGGTTTTAAAAAAACCCTCGACCTGAGAGGTAATATCTCCAACAACACCGTGTATGCAGATGCAGAAGGAAACATCGCTTACTGGCATGGCAACCGCATCCCGGAAAGGAATGGGAAATTCAACTGGGCCAAACCGGTTGATGGAACCACTTCCGCCACCGAGTGGAAGGGAATTCATTCCGTCCGTGAAATTGTACAGCGCATTAACCCACCCAATGGCTGGCTGCAAAACTGCAACTCCACCCCGTTTACGGTGGCGGGAGCAAACAGTCCGCTTAAACAGGATTACCCGGCCTATATGGCGCCCGATGGCGAGAATTTCCGCGGTATCAATGCGGTGAGGGTGCTGGCAGAAGAAAATAAATACGATATCGACAAACTTATTAAAGCAGGGTATGACACAAGGTTGGCTGCGTTTGAAATATTGATACCGGCGCTGATCAATGTATATGAAAAACGGGTAAACACCGGCGATACCATCTCATCAACACTGAAAGAAGCAATTACCATTTTAAGAAACTGGGATTTCCGGGTCAGCGAAACTTCAGTTGCCGGCACGCTGGCCATTGAATGGGGCCAGCGGCTATTGCCTGCGATACAACGAAACAGCAGCGAAGACGAGTTTGAGTTTGTGGACCAGGTTACCAAAACCCGGCGCTTTGCGCAGAAGGCAACAGCGGAAGACATGTTGCTGCCCCTGCTGGCCACCCTCGCCGAACTGGAAAAGAATTTCGGCAGGTGGCAGGTGCCCTGGGGAGAGATCAACCGGTTTCAGCGCATTTCCCCGGATATCGATAATAAATTCGATGATAATAAAGAAAGCATCCCCGTTGGTTTCGCCTCCTCCGCCTGGGGCATGTTGCCCTCCTATTC
>DMRT01000018.1 GCA_003455235.1 Chitinophagaceae bacterium | reverse complement strand
CCACGGGGTTGTTCATCCGGAGTACATTATCCCAGATGCTCCGGCTTTCTTCAAAAGAAGTTTCCTGCTGCAGCATCACCACTTTAATGTCTTTATGTACCCAAACGGTTCCGTTGTCGGCCGTATCCAGCCCGGCAATGATCTTCAGCAGGGTTGATTTTCCGCTTCCGTTGCGGGCCACCAGGGCAATCTTGTCACCTTCTTCCACGTAAAAGGAAATGTTGTTAAAAAGTGTACGGATGCCGAATGATTTGCTGATATTTTCAATAGAGGCATAATGCATGGCGCAAAGTTAACGGAGGATTTCAGGAATGAACCTTTAATTTTGTTTGCCTCCGGCCAAAACAAAATTCCCGGAGGGAATAATAAAACGCCTGTCATGAAATTTCCTTGGTTGATCCGGTCAGAGTCGTACAGGCGGGGTACTGCGCTTTCTGTTTTTTTCAATATCCTGTCCAAGGGAATACTCTTCCTGCTCACCATTGTTATTGCCCGGTATTTCGGCAGCAATATCAAAACGGATATTTACTTTTTTGTTTTCGGCACCATGCTGCTGTTTTCCGGGTTTATCAATAACATCGACGTGGCCGTTCTCATTCCCGAGTCGATGCGGATCCGGGAAAAAGATGGAACGGAGGCATCCATTGCTTTCCTGAATTTTTTTGGGTGGATCTATTTTGGCATCGGCCTGTTGTTTACTGTGGCGATGTATTTTTTCGGTACCACCGTGTTCGGGTTTATTTCAAAATTTTCAGAAGCAGACATCAGCACCTATAAAAATTATTTCTGGGCCGGGTCGCTGTTCTTCATCTTTCACCTGCTTACCAACTACATCAACACCGTTCTTACCTCGCTGAAATATTTCAGTGTTCCCATGCTCATCAGCAGCATCAAAAGCATGATTGCCATCGTATGTATTTTTTTGCTGAAAGCCGATTATGATGTGATGAGTGTGTTCCTGGGTGGCCTGGTTTCCTACGCCATCAACCTGCTGCTGCTCCTGTATATCCTGAAGCGTTCCGCCGGTTGGAATTTCCGCTTCCGGTTTGGCAGCATCCGTAAAACGGTATGGCATCACGTGTTGTTTGCTGAGTTGGGACAGGTAGCCACGCTGGCCAGCAGCCTGTTCCCGCTTTATCTGTTAAGCGGCTTTGGCAGCGGTGTGATCAGTTTAATGAATTACGGGAAGAACATTGCTGATATACCCAATACCCTTGTCACCACCCAATTCTCCAACGTAAGTGGTATCAAATTAAATGAAGAAGTGGCCCGGCAGGATCTACATGCCATGAACGAAACATTTTTAAAAACCACCCGGTTGCTGGTGTTTATGCTGGTGCCGATGGGTTTTTATTTGTTTGTGTTTGCCACTCCGCTGGTGGAACTGTTTTATCAAAGCCGCAACTTTACTCCCGGCGCCATCAAAGAATCGGCTTACTTTTTAAAGTTGCTGGCCATCACGCTGTTCATCACCGGCATCAACACGATGGTAACCCGGGTGTTCATTGCCGTGCAGGCCATCCGCCAGGCCTTCTTTTACCAGGTATTACTGAACGTGCTGCTGATTGCGGTTACCTGGGTATGTACAAAAAATTATGGAGCGTATGGCTATGCTTATGGCATCCTCATCGTGAACCTGGTGAATTATTTCGGCATGTACATGGTTTGTAAGTGGCTGGCACCTTCCATTGATTATGCGGCCCTGCTCACCTACTGCGGAATTATCATCCTCATTAATGCAGCCATTGCTGCGGCGCTGTACTGGTATGCCGGTCATGTAATTGCCGGCAGTTTTGGATCGGCCCTCACCGGCTTTTTGATTTATATTGTTATCTTACTGCTGCTGAATAAAATTTTTAACCTGAATACCGAGTTCGGGCAACTGATTCATCATGCAGGCAAGCGCTTTTTTTAAACGGGTGTATATTAAACTCAGCCGCTACCTTTTCGGCAAACGTTTTTTGCCGGTCATGGAGGGACCGCTGAAGGGGTATTTATGGTCAACCGCCAGCAGCTACGAATACATACTGGGTAATTATGAAGACCCGGAAACAATAAAAACTTTTTTGTCGTGGCTGAAACCCGGAACTGTTTTTTACGACCTGGGTGCCAATGCCGGTTTTTATGCCCTGCTCGCCAACCGCTTCATCAGCACCGGCCGCATCTATTCCTTTGAACCCTCGCCGGCTGCACAGGAAATCTTTCAGCAGCATGTAAAAAGAAATGAATCTTTCATCAGTCACGACAATATCCGGCTGCTGCCCTATGCACTTTCTGATGCGGAAAAACAGGTGGAATTCTCGAACGACGAACTGCGGAAAGAGGGAAACACCTACATCACCGGTTCATCGGTATTCAGTCATGCAGATAAATACCTAACCGTTCCCTGCTATTCCATCGACGGGCTGCTGAAACTGGATTATGATAAACCGGATATCATCAAGATTGATGTGGAAGGAGCGGAGTACGATGTGTTACAGGGAGCACTGGAAACGCTGAAAAAATACAAACCAAACCTCTTGCTGGCCACCCACGATTATCATTTGCCGGGTGTAAAAAATAAATGCGTGCAGCTTTTGCAGCAGCTGGGGTATCATTTAATACATACCGGTGGTTACAACAAACACCTGCCCGGGCTGGATGACTACATTGCCGTGCACGAAAGCAGGCGCACAAACGGAACACCCCATTGACGAACGGATCCAAAATAAAACTGCTTCTTTTTACTCCCACGCTCCAATGCGGGGGCGCCGAACGCTTTGTTTCCCTGTTCTGCCGGTACATCAGCCTGGAACAATTTGCCGTATGCCTGGTGGTGCTGAATAATGCCCATCCCTTTTACATAGTAAACAGACCGGGTATTGATGTCATTGATCTGCAGGAAAGCCGGGTGCGGCACTCGCTGTTCAAACTTAAAAAAGTGGTAAAGGCGGTTCAGCCAGATGTAGTATTCAGCACAGCCAATCACCTCAACCTTTATTTTGCCATTTTCCGCAATCACTTTCCCGGGCAGATCAAATTCATCGCAAGGGAATCGAGCATTGTCAGCATTAATACCCGTCGTCATTCCCTGCCCTGGCTTTACAACCTGCTGATGAAAAAATATTTCCGCAGGTTCGACATGCTCATCTGCCAGGGTACATACATGCAGCAGGACCTGGTTTC
>DMRT01000155.1 GCA_003455235.1 Chitinophagaceae bacterium | reverse complement strand
GTAATTTACGTGGCTTGATATAGGACAGCATTTGCTCCCAGAATCCCGATACCACTTTGGGTCCAAGAACATTGCTCATATTATAAAAGCGAAAGACGTAATCATAGTTTTCAACAATATACCTGAGAGAGGTTTCCGGGGCATAGGAAAAAAACAGCACACCCGGGTCGCTGTATTTTTTTATTGCCCGTGCGGTTTTGTATGGAATGAGCCGGGTAATCCATCCTTTACCAGCCAAACCTGCTTGTGCGCTTTCTTGCGTGATACCAGAAGAGTGAGCACCGGCATTGCTTGTGCTTGGTTGTTCAGCGACAACAGGCGGAAAAGAAAGCGTAGCAGCTTCTCCGGCGCTTACCGGATTGAGCATATCTACAAGCTTTTTTTCAAATTCTGAAGGGTCAATATGAAAAGATGTATCATAATAAGAAGACGAGCCAACCAGGCAACTATAATCATGTCCCATTCCTTTACTGATCCAGAAATAGTGGGGTTGCAGATAATCGGCAGGTAACAGTTCAAGCAAGTGAAGGGGGGCATTTTGCCGGTACATTACGTTGGTGAGGCCTGCTCCATGTATTCCAATAAGGTATCGTGTTTCACCAAACAAGCGGATCTGCTCCTGCAGGCTCAGGCCATCGGCATCTAATATTTCAAACCCATACCGCACTGCCAGCGATTCAATCACTTCTGAATTGTGGAGGAACCGGATTCTTTTCCTGCTTCTCGTCAGGAAAATTTTCCGGTTCTTTTCTTTCGGAGAATCTTTAATACCAAGCAGCTCTTTCACCTGAAAGATCTGTTGATTACTGTTAGGCATTGTTTGCAGGAAATATGCCTTATTGGCCCTGTAATAACAGTCATCCCGGATCACCCAGGTACAGTCCGACAGGCTGGTGCTGATAGCCAATGCATCTTTGAAATATCTTTTCTCTGATAGTTTTCTGCTGATGAGAAATGAAAGCTCACCACCGATGGTATGCCTGGCTAAAGCCACCTGGCCCAGCAGATCATGAAGAAAATGCCAATAGTTATCTTCCCCCCCTGGGATAAGGTTGATAGAAACCACGGAATCCAAATGAACAGCTTTTGCCTTTTCTCTTTTATATTTTCGATAAGATGGATGATAGGCTTCTCTCCAGCTATTATTGGAGATGGAGTCAAACACGAGTCTGTCATTGTAAGCCGCGATTCCCCAGCCATAATCTGGCTCAATGATACAGTCAGACACTTCGAGAACATACCGGCGAAGAAATCCCCTGCAGGAAAAATAAGCCTTATAACAGTCGGAAAATCCCAAAGCCACCTGTTTGCCCAGCTTATCATTCATTGAGTACAATACCGTGGTTCTGTCTTCAATTTCATCTAACAGGTAATTTCCTTCATGCCTGTCGGCCTTACCAAAAAGCAGGTAATTTACTGACGCTCGTTTCTTGAAAAAGTAAACAAACCGGAACGGAATAACAGTCAAGAGAAGCTTTCTGAATACAAATTTGCCAGGCATGATTTTTTTTGCGGATTTTTTAATTATTCAGGATCATCAGAAAGAGACTGTTTCCGGAAAAGAAGTCAACTTATTACCGTACCGGGTTGTTGAAAACCAATTTTTATCCCGGCAAATATATTCACCGACTGACACTTTATCTATTTTTAAACTCTGATAAAAAAAGTGATACCTTACATCCTTTCAAGGCAAATATAACACTAATGAAAAGTTTCAGGGATTCCGTTGTTTATTCTTTTAAATCCTTACTTTTTCGTACCGGATTTAAACGTCATTTCCTGCATACGTATCCGTATAATTTTTTCCCATCCCATCTGGCCTTTTTCTGCGAGTGCCTGGATAAAACCCAAAATGTACCGGGCTCCATTGTGGAGGTGGGTTGCTCGCTGGGACAAACCACCATTTACCTGAACACCCATATGCATTTCAACGGAATTGAAAAACCGTATATATGTATCGATACGTTTTCGGGGTTTACCAGGGAAGATATAAGCTACGAAGTGGATAACCGGCAAAAAGATAAAAAAGAACTGGATGCCGCCTTTACGATAAACAGTAAAAAGTGGTTCGACGAAACCATACGAAGCCATGAACAATATGGCACAAAGCGAGTGACGTCTTATGAAGCCGATGTCAACAAATTTGATTTTAAAAACATCACCCCCTCCATTTCTTTTGCCCTGATAGATGTGGACCTGTATTTGCCTGTAAAATCGGGTTTAGAAAAAATATATCCTTTAATGAGTAAAGGCGGCATCATTGTGGTGGACGACTGTAACCGTGATCACAAATTGTGGGATGGCGCCTACAAAGCGTATATGGAATTCATCCAGGCCCGTAACCTTCCTGAAAAAATCATCCTGGGTAAGCTCGGGATCATCGAAATGTAGATCTACCTGATCTTTATTTTTTTATTTCCCAGGTTCATCAATAAGAATTTTCCCGTTAATAAAAAGAAGAACAGTTTCCGTTTTCCTGAAAGCCAGCTCATCAAAATATGCCGGCTGCCTTTTAGCACCTGTTTATTAAACAGGCTTACATAGCCGTAATAAAAATGGTATTGCTGCAATAGCGGGGAGAAGAAAGATATATGGTCGTTGGCCAGGTAATACCCGAGCATGTCTCCATGAAAATACCTGTCGATGGTAACATTGCTGGCCCCTTTATCATTAAAGAGCGTAACAATGGCCGGTACATACTTTGTCCGGATGGCCGGCTGCCTGAACAAACGGAGGTTCATTTCATAATCTGCCAGGATCGGGTAACGGATATTGTAATTACCATGAACTCCAAATAAGGCACGCCGGTAAAAAATGGCCTGGTGGCAGATATTCTGTTCGATCAGCTGCCGGTATGTTTTTGAGCCACCATACCTGCGTTTATTGCTGGTGAACTCCACATCCCCGTACAGGAAATCGGCCGCTTCAAGATTTGCCGGATGGAAAAGGGTTTCGATCGTGGTATCTGTATAAAGCCGGTCGTCGGCGCCAAGAAAAAAAATCCATTCGCCCCGGGAAGCGGCAATACCCTTGTTCATGGCGTCGTAGATCCCTTTGTCTTTTTCGCTTACCGTGTACGCAATACGGGGAGCAAATTCTTTGATCACCTCCAGGGTGCCGTCTGTACTTCCCCCATCAATGATCAGCAGTTCAATGTTATTATACGTTTGCTCCAGCACACTTTGTATAGCCTGCCCGATGGTGCCTTTGGCATTGTAGACCACAATAACAATTGATAACAGCGGGGAAGTCATGATATTTATCCGGGTGATTACATTTTTGTTTTGAGTACACCGGTCAATGTTTTACTTACCGGGTGGGTATAATAAACAGCAGCCAATATCAATGAAAATACAACCAGAACGATCGCAAACATGATCCACACATTCAGGCTCAGGTTCAGGTAAAAGAACAGGAACGAAGATATCCCGGTAAGAGAACCCAGCAGGATGATGCCGATGTCTTTTCTTAATATAAGTTGTTCCAGTTGCAGCCCCTGCTTCTGGTGGTACCTGAACATTACATACAGGG
>DMRT01000082.1 GCA_003455235.1 Chitinophagaceae bacterium | reverse complement strand
CAAAAAAATAATTATGAGAACGATCCTTTTTTTCCTGGTTATTATTACATCTGTATCTGTTTGCCGGGCACAGCAAAAAGCGGAAGGCATTTACGACAGCCTGAATGGAAAGATCAGGAGCATGACTGTTTACTTTTACAAAGTCATCAAAAACTCAAAGGGTAATTTTGAAGCGCAACCTGATTATTTTACCCACCACCAGGAGTTCATTTATGATGATAACAATGTGCTGGTACTCCGCAATTTTTTCGAAGACAAGAAGAAGATCAGGGAATCAAGGGACATGCTGGCGTTTAATAAGCCCGATCCTTCCGTGAAAGATGATACGGCTTATTCGGTTACCGACAGCAGCAAGGAAATGCTTATCACCCGCTACCGCAATGGTAAGATCAACGAATACAGGAAATACATTACACTGCTACGAACCGGTTCCGTTTATTACCAGGTTTATATGAATGCTGATGGGGCGATCAGTGGTTACAATAAGTTTGTGTTATCAGCCGACGGGAAGGAGAAATTCCGCTGGCAGCTTTTTACAGGCAAGCCGGTTAACCTTAACGAAGAACCATACCTCTGGGAGAAATACAATGAACACGGGCACCTGATGCTTTCTGTATATAATATGGGCAATGGAACTAAAAAAAGCACTGGCCGGAAATACAAATACGACGATCATAACAATGCGGTATGGATCCAGTTCTCTGAATGGAACCCTCAAACCGATAAATATGACCCGGTAAGGGAAACAGAAATATCATATAAGTACGCGAAATAAAATAATATTACTACCACCTTTTATACAGTTTTCAAACCTAAAAGGTCTTTCCAGGCTGTATGGCCTTGCAAGGCCTTTTAGGTTTAATGTGCGGCTAACTGGTGTGAAAACAATTTTGCAGGAAAATTTCCCTGGAAACATACTCTGAATGCTTCCCATTTTCAGTTCTCCTCAAGTTCCTTCATGGCATCTTAAGTTTTAATATTTCCACAGAATATTTCTCATTTCCAGCTTTTCCATCAGCTGTTTATAACAGCCTGCATTGCAATCGTAATTACCTGCTGCATTCCGCTGTAATAAATGGCTGAATAAAATAGTGAGCCCGGTTGAAAGTTGCCCGGGGCGGCAGCTTTTTTTACTTAACAAGTTTTACATTAATTGCATTGGATCCACGGGGACCCATTTCAATTTCAAAACTTACTTTATTATTTTCTGCAACCGTTTCCGATAATGCATTGACGTGTACAAATACACTCTCTTGTGTTTTCAGGTCTTTTATAAACCCAAATCCTTTGTCGTGATTAAAAAAACTGATGATGCCTGTCCGGGTGGCTGGAAGATCATTGGCCGGATCGTATCTGGGTGTGCTGATCTCTATATCTTCTGCTTTGATAATGATCCTTTTTCTTAAATCGGGGGGCGTATCTGAGAGGTTGCCGTACTCATCCACATAAGCGATCATGCTTGCCGGGTTTGCGGCTTTGTTTGAGTTTTCCTTTTGTTCCTGTTTTTTTTGTGCTTTCTCGTTTCTTTTCTGCTTTTTTTTCTTTTCTCTTTCTTTTTTATTCCATGTTTCTGCCATAGTACAACTCCTTGTTTGTGGTGATAAATTAAAATACCGTACCTGGAGAAAAAGCGCTACTGTTTTCGGCAGATGGCTGTAAAGGTACGCTAATAAAAGCTAACATGACATGGCTGTTTTAATATGCAAAATCTGCTACTTCAATGGTCAGAGCACAGACGCCGTAACGTGAATACCTGCGCCAGATGGCGGTGCTTCTCACCTAGCATCAACCCGGATGAAAATAACAGTTATTGTTTCATGACAGGCATTTTATTATAAGGACAAAAAGATGCCTGGATTGTTGCATGTGAAAAAAGCAGTACAACGAAACGGTTTTACACCCCAATCTTCTCATTCACCAGTTTAAGTATCTCTGTTTCCAGGGCCATGGTCTTACTTTCAATAGCAGCGCCACGGGCAATGATATCGGTTACAAAAGCTTTATCGTCGTAGCTGGTTGCATTGATGCGCACATTCATATAAGCGCCGATTACCGCACTGCGGGCACAAAGGGCGCCCACGCCGGCATCGGTAACGGAATTGGGGTTGCCTTCGATCACCATCTGCTTCATCACGTCCATGCTGGCATAAGCCGTTTCCATCACTTTGTATGGTATTTCAATGGCAAATTTTGTGGCTTCCTGTATGGCCTGCTTACGGATTTTCTTTTCCTCATCAGTCGATTTCGGCAACCCAAATGCCTGCATGATCTTATTAAAGGCAAGCGTATCGGCATCCACCAGTTTCACCAGTTCATTTTTGTACTGCTCCCCTTTCTCCGCCCAGTCGCTGAATTCCTTCCAGCGATCGTCCCACCCCTTCTTATGCGAAGAGAGGTTTGCCACCATCGTTCCCAGGGAAACCCCGAGTGCACCCACATAAGCGGAGATGGAGCCACCGCCCGGGGCCGGGCTCTCACTCGCTGTTTCATTGGCGAAGTCAGTAAGGGTCATACTCACCAGGCGGCTGGATGCTTTATCAGCCAGCATGTATTCAATAATGCGCTCTTCGGGCCTGAAGGGACCTAGTTCATCCAGTCCCATGCTTTTGATAGCAATCTTGATCAGTTCTTTTTCGCTTACACCGGTGCTGCGTTTTTGTTTCTGTAAAAAATATTTACCGGCATCGGTCATGGCTTTTAAGGGTATCAGTCCTACCAGTTCACTACCTGTTACTCGTATTCCTCTTGCTGTTGCTTTGGTGCACACTTCATCAAAAGCTATATGCACCGGGGTGATGTTGATGTTGGTGAGGTTCATGGATATCTGTGCCACGCCGTATTCCTCAATGAACCAACCTATCGCTTTCACCGATTTTAATGTGCCGGGCTGGTTTACCTTTTTTCCACCCACTTCAATATTTCTTCCGGCTTCACGCACATCAAAAGCGATGGCATTTGCCCGGCGGGTGGAAGTGGTGTTGAGGTTCACATTATATGCTACCAAAAAATCCCGGGCGCCGATAACCGTTCCGCCTCTTTTGGCATCAAACTCCGCCGGACCAAAATCGGGTTTCCACTGCGGCTCTTTGATCTTCTTAAAAAAACCTTCGTATTCTCCCGCCCGTATCAACGAAAGATTGCTGCGTTCTTTATTGGGCTGTGCATCCTCATACAAATAAACAGGGATGCTGAGTTCTTCTCCCACCCTTTTGGCAAGCTGTTGTGCATATTTTGCCGTTTCTTCCATGCTGATGTTGGCAATGGGTATCAGCGGGCAAACATCCGTGGCGCCCATGCGGGGGTGTTCGCCCTTGTGTTTGCTCATGTCGATCAGTTCGCCGGCTTTTTTAATGCCGCGGTATGCCGCTTCAATAACTGCAGCGGGTTCGCCCACCATCGTAACAACGGTGCGGTTGGTGGCTTTTCCCGGATCCACGTTGAGGAGGCGCACGCCTTCCACTTTTTCTATTTCATCGGTAATCTGCTTGATGATGTTCAGGTCATTCCCTTCTGAGAAATTGGGGACACATTCAATAAGCTGCATGTTTTTATTTTAAAATTAAAGAAATTTAACGGCAAAGAATGCAAAGATAAGCGCAAAGGGCGCTAAGCTGTTCTTTATATCCTTTGCGTTCTTACTCTGCGTTCTTTGCGGTTAAATTTAAAGTTCCCGTATCAAAATCATGCCCCTGCATGATAAAAATTACCCGGAACCTTATCAATAAACCGCATTTTTGCAGGGAATAAACGAACAGAAATGATACATCCCTACAATTACGTTACCCCGCAGGAAGCTTTATCCATCATACAGAGCAATACCCGGGTATTTATTCATGGCAGTGTATGCACCCCCCTCCACCTGCTGCACGAGCTGGCCAAAGAAAAAGACAGGCTCAGGAATGTGGAACTCGTTTCCATTACCCTCAAAGGCGATATTGAACTGGATAAGCCTGAGTACGTCGACAGTTTTCACATCAACTCCCTGTTTGTATCGGGTCCCATCCGCAATGCCGTTGCCGAAGGACGGGCCGATTTTATCCCCGTTTTCTTAAGTGATATTCCCGACCTCTTTATCAATAAGATCCTGGAACTGGACACCGCCATTGTGCAGGTATCACCGCCCGACCGGCATGGCTACTGTTCGCTGGGTGTTTCTGTCGACATAGCCCGTGCGGCTGTTGACAGTGCACGCCAGATTATTGCCCTGGTGAATCCGCTGATGCCCCGTACACATGGCGACGGGATGATACATACCGACCGCTTTACCAAAATGGTGTTTCATGAAACGCCGCTACCCGAAGAAAGCTACAGCAGCAAAGTGGGAGAAACCGAACGCATCATCGGCCGCCACATCGCCGGCATGATTGAAGACGGCAGCACCCTGCAGATGGGCATCGGCACCATACCCGATGCGGTGCTTTCTTTTTTGGGCAATCACAAAAACCTGGGCGTGCATACCGAGATGCTGA
>DMRT01000270.1 GCA_003455235.1 Chitinophagaceae bacterium | reverse complement strand
GGCAAGATCTACCCGGAAGTGGAAGTGAAGATCAGCCCGGATATCAGCGGTGAAATCACCGAGCTGAATGTTCATGAAGGCGACTCGGTAAAGAAGGGACAGGTACTGGCCCGTATCTATGCCGACATCTATAATATCCAGCGCAACCAGGCCGCCAGCGGCGTGGAGCAGTCGCAGGCGCAGGTAGCCAACTCACAAGCCGCCATTGATGCCCTGAAAGCGCAGATGGAGCAGGCACAGCAAACCTATGACCGGCAGAAAAAATTATTCGATGATAAAGTGATCAGCAAAAGTGAATTTGAAATCGCTGAATCCAATTACAAAAGTGCCAAAGCCAATTACAATGCGGCACAGCAGGGAATCCGGGGAGGCATCGCCAACGTACAGAGCGCCAAAGCCAGTCTCGACAAAGCGAACAAAGACCTGAGCCGTACAGCCGTAATTGCCACCATGGACGGTGTGGTAAGCCTGCTGAACGTAAAGCAGGGAGAACGGGTGGTGGGAAGTAATTTAATGAGCGGTACCGAAATGCTGCGCATTGCCGACATGAGCAAGATCGAGATAAGGGTGGACGTGGGCGAGAATGATGTACCCAAGGTAAAACTCGGCGACAGTGCATTGATAGAAGTGGATGCCTACAGCAACCGCAAGTTCAAAGGCATTGTTACCCAGATTGCCAGCAGCAACAACGGCGCCGCCTCGCAAACGGCACTCACCGGTTCTTCCGACGTTACACAGTACAAGGTATATATCCGTTTGTTACCCGAAAGCTACCAGGACCTGCTGGGCAAGGGTTCCTTCCCCTTCCGGCCGGGCATGAGCGCCAATGCAGACATACAGACCAAGACCCACATGAATGTACTGAGTGTTCCCATCAATGCGGTAACCACCCGTGAAAAGAACGACAGTACAAAAGCAGATAAAAAGAAAAAAGACGAATCGGATGTGAATGCACATAAGTCAACCGGTGATGATGACCTGGACGTGGTGGTTTTTGTGATCGACAAAGAAGGGAAAGTAAGCAAACAGAAAGTAAAGACCGATATACAGGACATCAACTACATCGAAGTGAGCGAAGGTCTGAAAGACGGGCAGGAAGTGGTGACCGGGCCTTATGATGTGGTGAGCAAAACGCTGAAAGACGGTAAGAAAGTAAACGTGATTGACAAAAAAGATCTCTTTGAAAAAAAATAAATACACCTTCAATCCATCATAAATAACATTGAGCCGTACCCTGTTCATCCTGCTGCTTTTTTCCACGACTGCCGCAGCTCAAAATACAACCCGGCTTGCCGTTACGCTGTCATCGGCAAAAAAAGATTCACTCACAAACATCACCCTGCAGCTTTACCGGCTGCCCGACACCACGCTGGTATCATCACAAGTGTATAAAACCGGTGGCAATAGTTTTTCGGTAACCTCTTTTTCCAAATACATCATCCGTGTTTCTTCGGTTGGTTTTGAAGCCACAGAGAAAACGGTTTCTGTTACCGATAAGCCGGTAGCCATTTCTATCCCGGTAAAGCGGATGACAACCAGCATGCAGGGCGTAACGGTTGTTTCCCGTAAACCGGTTATCAAACAGGAAGACGATAAGTCAATCATTGATGCCGCGGTACTGGCCAACAGCAGTACCAATGCCTACGAAGTACTGGAAAAAACGCCGGGTACTATTGTAGACCAGGATGGCAATGTGTACCTGAACAGCATGACGCCGGCAACGGTTTATATCAATGGCCGCGAAATGAAGCTGAGCAGCGAGGACCTGGCATCTCTTTTAAAAAGCTTACCGGCCGCCAGCGTAAGCAAGATCGAAATCCTCCGCAACCCTTCTGCCAAGTACGATGCGTCCAGCAGCGGGGGTATTGTAAATATTGTTTTAAAGAAAGGGGTAAAGCTGGGCAGCAACGGCAGCGTTAACCTGGCTTATTTCCAGGGTGTGTACAGTACGCAAACAGCCGGGTTTAACCTGAACAGGAGCGCCGGAAAAGTAAACAGCTACCTTAATTACCAGTTCACCAAACGCACCAATTATGAAGAATTGAATTCAAACCGGTACATCAGTTCCGATTCATCGCTGCTTTCTCAAAATGCATATACCACCTACCCTTCGCTGGGTAATTACATCGGCGCAGGCACCGACATTGCTTTCACCAAAAAGTTCAACATCACGTATGACATCCGGCTGAACAGCAATAACAACAAAAGTCATGCGCTCAATGGAAGCAACATCATCAAACTGCCCATGCAAACGCCGACAGGCAATAACGAATCGGGTATTGACAACAAAAACAATTCGCTTTACCTCGGGAACGAATTATCCTCGAAGTACAAAATAGATTCGCTGGGCAGTGAGTGGACGGTTGACCTGGAATATAATTACTACCACAACAATAATTCGCAGAACTACACCAATTTTTACTACCTCCCCTCAAAGCCAACGGTTTTTGGCGACGGGGTGAGTAAAGGCAGGAAAAACATTTTTGTGGCGGAAACGGAGCTGGTATACAAGATGCCGAAGATACTGACAGTGGAAGCCGGTGTAAAATTAACCGTGAGCAACAGCCGCAACAGCGCTGCCTACTTTTATGAAAGCGGTGGCAGCGGCAGGCAGGTGGATGCCTATCAAACCAATACGTTCCGCTACCGGGAAACCATCAGCGCCACCTATTTACAAGTAGCAAAAACATTCTGGGGTTTTACACTCAAACCCGGTCTGCGGCTGGAGACCACCGACATCAGCGGAAGACAGGTCATTCCCAGGGATACCAGCCTGTCGATCAAACGCACAGACCTGTTTCCATATGTTTATCTACGTCATAATCTTTTTAAGCTGTTTAAAACACAGCTGGTGGGCAATGCCATTTTCCGAAAAAGCATCAGGCGCCCTTATTATGAAATACTGAACCCCTACCCCAAATACGTGGACCAGTACCTGTTCGACATGGGCAATCCCCGCCTGCAACCTCAATTCACCACCAACTATGAACTGAATGTAACCTTTGATGATTTTCCCGTGCTGGCCTTCGGCATCAACAATACCAAAAACATTTTCAGCAATGTTACCTACCAGGATGATGTAACCAGGATTGCCTACCGTACCTACGATAATTTAGGAAAGAGCAAAGAGTACTATGCAAGGATACTGGGAGGCGTGCCGCCGGGGGGCAACTATTTCTTTTACATCGGTGCCCAGTACAATCATATTTCGTACAACGGTATTTACCAGAACCAGCCGCTGAATTACAAACGCGGCAGCTGGCTGTTCTTTATGTTCCAGGAATTCAAGGCAACCAAAACGCTTACGTTCAACATGCAGGGTTTCCTGCGTACCAGGGCTATCCAGAATTTTTATGAGCTGGATAATTTCGGCGGGTTGTTTCTCTCAGTCAATAAAAGCATTTTAAAACGAAAAGCCAATATCATCGTTTCGATCAACGATGCATTGCGTACCAACCAGGTATCCTTCCAGCTTAACCAGGGCAATGTAAGCGCCAGCGGTTCCCGGGTGAACGACACCAGGCGCATCGGCATCACGCTCCGGTATAATTTCGGGCTCAGTAAACCAAAGGAGAACAAAGAGTTTGGCGCCCCGGTTGACAATAACTGATCAGGGAAAATATTTTTCGGCCACCGCCACACTGTCCGGCTTTCCCACATCCACCAGTTTATCGCCGCTGTGATCATAGCCGAGGATAAGCTGTTCTTTGGCGAGGTCGAGGTAGGTTTCGGTTAAGGAGAACTTACCCGTTTGTTTGATCAACCCAAACACCTCCGGCTCAAATACCACCACGCAGCTGTATGCTTTCTGAACCAGTCCGGGCCCATCAATCGATATTTTTTCTTCACCGGTCTTTATATTACGCCAGCCGCAAAGGCGGTTGTTTTTATCAAATAAAAAGTAACGCGAAGTTTCACGGTTGGTCACGCCGAAAGAAATCAGGGGCTTATGCTGCTGATGAAATAACAGCAGCCTGTTTATGTCGAGATCCGTGAGTATATCCACGTTAAGTGTGATAAAGGGTTCTCTCCCTTCCAGCAGGGATTTTGCTTTCAACAACCCACCGCCGGTTTCCAGCACTTCATTGGTTTCATCGCTGATGAGGATGTTGCTGCCCCATCCTTTATTTGATTTTATGGTATCAATGATCTGGCCGGCGAAGTGGTGCACGTTCACCACCACATCCGTTATTCCGTATTGCTGCAGGTATTCGATGTTCCGTTGCAGCAACGACTTACCATTTACCAAGGCAAGTGCTTTTGGGTGCTTATCTGTCCAGGGCTTGAACCTGGTGCCGAGGCCGGCGGCGAAGATCATGGCTTTCATCGTACCCAATTTTCCCTGTTTGTATGATTGAGATTTACTTTCACCTTGAACTTATTGCGCAGGTGACGGGCCAGCGCTTCAGCCGCATACACACTCCGGTGCTGCCCGCCGGTGCAACCAAAATTGATCATCAGGCTGGCAAATCCTCTTTTAATATAGTCTGTTACTGAAATATCCACCACGCTGAAAACACCGTTGAGAAAAGTAAGCATATCGGTTTGCTGTTCCAGGAAATCCTTCACGGATTTATCGAGCCCGCTT
>DMRT01000329.1 GCA_003455235.1 Chitinophagaceae bacterium | reverse complement strand
CCCGTTGTGATAAACGAAAATAGTTCCATACCGGTAATCACCGAATATGGCACCTCCCAATTTGCGAATGCCGGCTGGTGTTTGGAGCCAACTGGAAGTTTTTGCATCGAAATGCCCGAGCTGCTGCAGTTCCCGGTATTGTTCTTCTGTTAACAGTTCAATGCCCATGTCAGCGGCCATATCTAGAGCGGTATTGGCCGGCTTAAATTCCTTGCGTGAATCCAGCGCTTCCCGGTCGTAACAGAGACTTCTTCTGCCCGCCGGGCTTTCGGCTGCACAGTCATAAAAAATGTATTCGCCTGTTTTTTTATCAGCGGCAACAACATCGGGTTCACCACCGGTTTTCTCCATTTCATGGAGCGACCATAATTTTTGTGGATTTGCTTTCAGTTTTGCCTGCACCTTTACCCACTCCATTCCTTTGTGCCGGGTCATATTCTTTTCAAACCGGGCTTTTAAAGTACGGAGCAGTTCTTCCTGCTGCTTTGCGGGCAGGTCTTTTTTATTTGCTTTTGCCATGGTTATTTTTATTTTCGGAGATCGTTTTTATAAAGGAACAAAATTTTTGATAAATCGAGGCCCGGTTATTTTGCCAATTCATCTTCCATGATCTTTACGCTCCTGGTCAGTTCCGCATTGGACGCCGTCCATTTTTTTGTTTCCGGCAGCCACAAATAGAAATTGGCCTTGTCTTTTTTCTCATAATAGGAGTGCAGCAGGTTATAACAGTTCTCACCATTGTATGACTTATCGGGGCACCGGGCGATTGCTTTTTTGCAACTTTCAGCCGCATCGTTCAGCCGGCCGGATTTTATCTGGGCGTAAATCAGCTCCTTGTTGGAGTAAGCATCAGCAGGATCTGCTTTCAGCGCATCCTGTAAAACGGAAATGGCCTTGCCATACTGCTGTAAGCAGTTGTAGGAAAATGCCAGTTCCACCGTCAGGCCTTTGTGTGCGGGGTTTATCGTTTGTGCCTTTTCAAGATAGCTCAGTGCTTTGACGCATTCGTTCCAGCCATTGTACATATATCCCCACCGGTACAAGCGTTCAATGGAAGCAGTATCTGTTTTATAATATTTCAGCCATTCCGGGACTGGGGAAACCTGGAGCTCCCGGAATTTTTCTTCCGGTATAAATGCTACCCTGACCTGGTTGGGCTGCAGCCTTACCTTAAAATTTGCACTGTCTTGTTTGTGGGGAATAAAGGTTCCGGTACCCGAAATGGTAAAGGTCCCTTCGTAATTGAGGGTAAGGCCTGCCTGTGCATCAATATAAATGAACCCATACATGTACGTACTGTCTTTTCCTTTTTGAAAGGCCACCCATCTGTCTTCACTTTCAACAAAGCGTTTGTCGAAGGTTAAAACAGGCTGTCCCTGTACCAGGGCAGATAAAAACATCGTTGCGATGAGCAGGTATTTCATTGCTTTCTATTTTGTTACTGGTTGAACGATTACCGGCCGGGGTATTTCACTTCGATTCCGGCTGCTTTGTACAATGAATCAATTTCCCGCTGGTAGTTCTTCTCCCAGCCGGCTCCATTGCGTATTATCAAATAGTTCCTGATCAGTTCATTATAATTTTTTATTCCTTCTTCGGTTTGTTGCGGGGTAAATTTCTCGATGTATATATTTTTAAAACCATACCGGGCTGCCACCTGCTCAATTTCCTTGTCTTTGGAGGAAATTACGGGAGCCCCGGTATGTATGATCTTGACCTCCCCGTTTTTAATGTCGAACTTAGCCGTGGCATAGTTGTAGTCTGAAGAGAGATCATAGGATTGCCAGGCGATATACAGCAGCGAAATAATTACAAGAGAAATAATGCCTGCTATTATAAGTTTTTTCCGCATAGTATTGAAGGATTAATAAAAAACTCAAAACAGTGTCCGGTTGTAACGACTGTTACGCTGAACCGGTATCATCGGGTTATTACATTATACTGCCGGTTAATCCCTGCAGGCACATTCGTGATGTTCGTTGATGTAAGCAATTGTTGTTCTGCATAATTTCTCCAGGACAGGAATGTTTATGTCCGCAAGTCTCTTTACATACATGCAGGCTTTTCCCATTCTGAACTTTCCAAGACCATCGAGCAGGTGTTTATTATCTGCTGTTGGTGAAAAAACGTAGAGGGAAAACTCCGGTTTCCTCGGGGAAAAACCAATAAGGGGAGCATCCCCTTCGTGCCCGCTCGCATATTTGTAATGATAGCTGCCGAAGCCAATAATCGTTGGACCCCACATTTTAGGTTCAAAGCCGGACCATGTGCGCATCAATTCAATCAGCCGGAAGCTGTCGGCTTTTTTTTGTTCATTTTCAACGTATGAATTAATAAAGTCTGTGACACTGACTGCTGTTTCAGCTGTTTTGTTTTTTGTTGCCATGGTTTAAAAATTTATGCTGTTCTATTTAACACACTCTTATCCGGTTCTGGTGCTGTTGAAGAATTGAGCAACCGGTTACGCAGCCTGTATTACTATAAAGAAACGATATTTTTAAGTTATAATACACACTGTAATGACAGGAATGCAATTTACGGGCACTGGCACTGGCGGTCGGCTTGTACCACCCGGTTGCATGAAAGCTCCTGTACAAGCCGGGATATTGATTTCCTCGCAGCCTTTGACAATGGCTTGGTATAGATGCTGTCAGCGAGCAGCCTGCTTTCATTAGCCAGGCCTGGGTAATCCCGGGCGATCTTTACCAATATCCTGATTGTAACATAGCGGATGGCTGGTTTGTTATCAAGTTTTTGCCAGATGTAAGCACATGTATCAAAGAGCAAAGGAATGTCTTTGCTTTCCGGGTTCATCTTTTCCTGAACAATCAAAACTCACGTTGCCGGCTGGTAGTTTTCTGCGGAAGTTCTTTGATTATCTGGCTGCAATACTTTTTAACCCGGCGGTCATTTTCCTTCATGCAGCTCCATAGCAGCCAGGCTGCTTTTTGTGAGTAAGGTAGTTTATTGGAAACAGCGAGCCTGAGCATTTTGATAAAGTCTTTTGGATGTTTGTTTACATACTCAACGAGGTCTGCTTTATGCGAGTTTGTCAATACGTGTTCAAAAACTGGTTCCGGGTGTTATTGTATTAACCTATTTCAGACTTCCATAAATGATGTTCACAATTTTTTCTACGTACTCATAGTGAGAATTGGGTGTATGCTGGGTCATAATGAGGCAGATCATTTTTTCTTTCGGGTCGGCCCAATACGTTGTACCATAATACCCGCCCCAGGCGAATGACCCTTCATTCTGCATTTTTTTATTGGCCGATTTTTTAGATGTTAGTGAAAACCCAAGACAAAAGTCATTGTCTCCCAGTAAATGATCACCCTGGGGGCTGAGCATTAGTTCAACCGTGCGTCTTCCCAAAATCTGTTTCCCATTATAACTGCCTTTATTCAGGAGCATCCGAAGAAAAATGGCATAGTCAAATGCGGTGGAAGACAATCCTGCCCCGCCTGCAAAATAGCTTTTGGGTATAAGCGGATAGGAAGGATCAATATTTCTGAACGTGGAGGACCACTCGATGATTTTTTTATTCTTGTCTTCTGTATACACAGTTGCCAGCCTGGTAGCCTTTGCTGCCGGAACATTGAAATAAGTATCCTTCATACCAAGCGGCTCAAAAATATGTTTCCTGCAATACGTTTCTAACGACTCGCCGCTTATTACTTCAATAAGGCATCCCAGTAAGTCAGTATTTAATCCATAGGTAAACCGCTCACCCGGGTTATGGCGTAAGGGTAATTTTCCCAGCGCCTTCATTTTGGCGAGCAGGTTCTCGTTAAAATACCCCAGCCCGGATGGGATGTTGTTTTTGGCATAAATAGCCTGCATGGTATCTGTTCCAATAGCGGGATAATCGATACCTGAAGTGTGCGTTAACAGGTCCCGGAAGGTAATTTCACGTTTGGCCGGGGTAGTGGTGAAGCTAGAATCCGAAGGATTGAAACTTTTAACCAGTTTTGGGTTCTTGAATTCAGGAATAAAATCAGCGATATCCTGGTCGAGCCCCAGTTTGCCCTGCTCAAACAGCTGCATGATCGCCAGGCTGGTAATGGCCTTGGTTTGGCTCATAATTCTGAAAATGGCATCCGCCTGCATGGGTGTTTTAGCAGCAAGATTTGAATATCCATGACCTTTGTAATAAGCTACCTGGTTGTCTTTAACAATAAGTACAACAGCACCGGCCAGCCAGCTGCTGTCTGTATATTGCTTCAACAGGTTGTCAATTTGAGCCAGGCGGTCATAGTTTATGCCACCGTGCTTTACCCGGGTTGGCAAAAGGATTTGTGCACTGGCAGTTTGTAAAGCAAAAAGAAAAAGAAAGCTGCTGAATAGTTTTTTCATGTTGGATGAATTTATTCCGTGTCGTGTGCCACGAAAGTTATTTATTTTTTACTTAATCTTCTACAGAGCCTGCCGTTATTTCTGTGCCCCTGCTCACTTTTTTTTATCCTGTGCCTCAAATCCATATCGTATTGCCGCATCAAGTATATCCGTATTTATATCTTTCAGCCCTTTGAACTTAATGCAATACCCGGTCACGGTTGCCTTGCCTAGTTTTTTTCCATAGGTTTTGGCTAAGTATGTTTTGTCTTTGAGCCCCATGATATAGACAGAGATCCCGGTTGTGTTTGCACTCAAACCAATTTGATAAAACTCCTTTGTGGTTCCATCAGCGTATTTGATGGTATAAAACCCATACCCGATGTTCGGATTCGAAACTGTTTTCCCTTCACTGTTTTTACCATCTAGGAACCATAACTTACATCCCGGCATTGCTTGCTGAATGGAGCGGTGCAATGTTTGCATCTCGCCACGTTTGGGTTCTGGCTGACTGGTAATATAACTTTTGCATTGTTCCTGTACTTTCATTTGCAACTTTTTTTAGTTTAATATTGATTTTTGATAAGTATAAATCATTTTTTGGATAAAGCTGCCAATAGATTTTCCAGGTTACCCAATGCCATTTTCATTCCCTGGGTAAAGCCATCAAGCAACCTCTCTAACCGTTCAAAGGATTCGTTGTAAATTACAATACTGACTTTTGTCTTTCCATCCTGCTCGCTGAAAGAATGATCCCATTCAGAGCCTGGCAATTCAGGATTTTCAGCAGCGTCTGCAAATGCATTATACATTTTAAAATTGGTCTGGGGGCTGATGGAAGTATATTCCTGGATTACCCAGCGCTCCAGCCCTTCGGGACTTACCATGGCATAAAATCTTTTACCGCCCACTTTGAAATCCATGTATTTGGTTTTCGATGTCCAGGGCTTAGGCGCCAACCATTGGTCAAGGATTTCAGCTTTTGTAAAAGCATCCCAAACCAGAGACAGGCCAGCATCAAACTCCCTGGTTATGTAAACCGTTTTAGCCGCTTTGTCTACAGTAAAATCAAATAGCAAATTAGTGTTCATTTTTTTGTTTTTGAATCGGTGATAATATGCTGTTGAGCTGAGTAAACCTGGTTTCCCTGAATGGTTTGCACGAGGCATCAATCTCTTTCATTTTTTCAATTTTAAGTCATTAGTAAATTTCCTTTCCATTTTATTCCTGTTTTACCAGTTCGCATTCGGTAAGTCTGCGTC
>DMRT01000005.1 GCA_003455235.1 Chitinophagaceae bacterium | reverse complement strand
ATAACAAAACAGGGTACAGAAAGTTTACAGAAGGGGAGATGGGGGCTGCTGAGTTTGAAGCGATGATCAAAGAAGCCGTTGGCGGAACCACCTTTCATAAATTTGTTGCTCCCATGAATAATGCTGAGTTGGTGGAGCCCGGTCCTTCGTCATTGACTTCGTTCAAACCGGTCACATTCAAATCGGCCGATAGCGCTGTATATGCTGTTTCGGATGGAACGGTGAGCAGTATTGCCCGTATTGAGGGCACCAGGATTGCGATCATCAAAGATGAGAATAGCCTGTTCTACACCTATTCAAACCTGGGAACAGTTACTGTTAAAAAAGGAGAACTGGTTAAGAAAGGACAACTGATCGGGTATGGCTCTCATGGTCTTGACAAGAACAGATCCGAGATTGATTTTTACCTGAATACGGTTTATGATAATGTGCCGCTGACAAAAAATAATTTTACCGCCCGGAACGGAAGGTGATGCTTTCGTATACCTACTGTTAAAAAGCCCGGTTCTTTCAAAACCGGGCTTTTTAATATCATTATTACCAGTTAACTTTTTCGCTTAATGGAGCATCCCACACTGCGGCTTTCTTTTACAGAAACATCTTTTCCGGCTGCCATTTCATCGATGGCCACCTGCAGGTGATTGCGTTTAACAGCGCTTACGTCAGATGGGCTGTCGTCGATGGCGCCGTGATAAACCAGTTTCAGGTTCTTGTCGAATAAGAAGCATTCGGGTGTTCGGTTAGCCCCAAAGGCATCGGCCACCACGTGATCTTTATCCACTACGTAGTTCCACTGGTATCCCTGGTCTTTGGCATAGGCTTTCATCGCATCATAGCTGTCTTCGTTGCCACGGTAGGCTTCATTGCTGTTAAGGATGATGACACCCATTTTCTTTTTGATGGCGTATTCGCTGATGGCGAGTGTACGTTCCTGGTTCTTTACCACATACGGACAGGTGTTGCAGCTGAACATAACCAGCACTCCGTTTTCTTTTACCGCGTCTTTCATTGAAACATCCTTGCCGGAAACGTCTTTCATTTTAAGATCGGCCTTGGGCATGGTACTGCCGATGGTGAGCGGATCACCAACGGTAAAAGCCAGGGTGGCAATGAATGCCATGGCCGCAAATGCAATCAATATCTTTTTCATGATGATGTATTTTCTTAAAATTAGGGAATCGGGGGTTCATCTCCGAACCATTCATGTAGTTTTTTCTTTGGCAGCCTGTTCTTTTTCCTGGGCATCCCTCCGTTCGGCAATGGCCCGCAGCGATTTGATGCTTACATTCAGTTCAAAGCCGATCAGCAGCACCAGCGAATTGATGAATATCAATACCATCAGCACAATGATGGTGCCGATGGAGCCATACAATACATTGTACCGCCCGAAATTATTTACAAATTCAGAAAAGCCCAGGGTGGCTGCAATACAGAGAACAGTGGCCAGGATACTTCCGGGTGAGACCAGTTTCCATTTTTTATGAACCGCCGGGGCATACTTGTATATGAATGATATGGAGTAGAATACGAGGGCGATGATGAATATCCAGCGAACGTACCCGATGAAGTCGAACCAGAACCCCTTTTTTATACCTACCGCTCTGAGGAAGGCTCCCTGGGTAATGAGTAATATCAAGCAGCCGAGTACCAGACCAAACAGCAGGCTGGTGAGGCGGATGGCCACCCAGCGGTCGTGCAGGCCCTTTCTTTTGGCAAAACCTATGTAGTTCTTGTTGAAGGAACGCTGTATCCCCATCATGGCATTGGAGGCAAAGAAGAGGGCCAGCAGTAAGCCGAAGGACAGCAGCCCGAAAACAGGGTTCTTAAAAAATGTATCATTAATAAATACGGCCACCGTTTTGTTGAAAGTCTGAACCGGTATCAGGTCTTTCAGGATCAGTTGTATCTGGTTAAGTATGTCTTTCTTTTTTATGAAAGGAAGATGTGGTAACAACGTGAACAGGAACAAAAGAGAGGGCGGTATGGCCATGATGAAATTGTAGGCAATGGCGGAAGCCCTTTCAGTGAGTCCCACTGTTTTTACCTGTCCATAAAAGAATTTGGCCACATCATATAACGGAACGCCCTCAAACCCGGGCAGGTACCAATGCTTGCTTTTTCGGATGATGAAGGCAACCGGGAAACTGGTGATGAAGATGCGTTCGAGTTTTATCAAAGCCGGCCGTTAATTGATTGGTTCAACGATGCAAGTTAGCGTACAATTTATTTTATGTTCACGCTGTCTAAAAAGCGCTGGTAATTTTTTGCATTGATCTGGTGTTCTTCATACGATTCTGAAAAATTGGATAAGCCCGACCAATCCGGTTTTGCCACAAAGAAAATGTAATTGGTGACCGGGGCATTCAGCACGGCGTCGATTGTTTTTGAAGACGGGGTGCAAATAGGCCCGGGCGGCAGACCACTGTTCTGGTATGTATTAAATGGCGATGAAACGGCAATGTGTTTTTCCCGTACCCGTTTGATCTCAAAATTCTTCAGGGCAAATTTTACTGTTGGGTCGGCCTGCAGTCTTATTCCTTTCTCCAGCCGGTTCAGGTATACGCTGGCGATTTTGCCCTTGTCTTCCTGCTTATTGGTTTCTTCTTCCACGATGCTGGCAACCGTATAAACCTGTTCAGGAGAAAGTTTAAGTGTTTTTGCTTTGTTGCGTCTTTCTTCATTCCAGAATTTTTCTTTTTCCTTTTCCAGTTTATTGAAGATCTTTTCCGGGCTGCTGTTCCATAAAAATGAATAGGTATTGGGAATGACCAGCGTCATCAGGGTGTTGCTGTCGAGGTGCCAGTTCTTCAGCAAAGAGGGATTGTTCATAGCGTTGGCAAAAGCAGCAGAATCCGGTTCAAAATTGGCCGCCAGTTTCTGGGCCAGGTCTTCCTTTGTACGCAGTTTGGTGATCACAAGGTTTACCGGGGCCTGGTTGCCTGCCCGCAGCATGCGGATGAGCCGGAATAAACCCATGCCGTCTTTTACGAGATAGCGGCCGGCTTTTACCGACTTGTTGTAGCTAACCTGTTTGGAAATAAGATCGAAGAAAAACGGGCTGCGGATGATTTTTTTATCAAGAAGCGATTCTTTTACCCCGGCATAGGTGGAGCCGGTTGGGATATAGAAATAATTCCCTTCGGGAGCGGAAACGGTGGGACCAAAAAACTGCCAGGCCAGGAAACCACCGGTAAGCAGTACAATCAGCAAGATACCCCAGGTTATTTTCTTTCGCATCATGAGTTAAGTTGAACAAAATAAAACAAAAAACCCCGCCGGTTTGCGACGGGGTTTGAAAATATTTGTAAATATTATTTTGCGCTGTTGCTATCGGCTGGCTTTTGTGCCGGGGCCGGAACTGTAGCTGTGTTTGCAGGCGCTGATGCCGGTGTTTTACCGGATACGCCTTCAATCAGCTGCTTGGCTTCTGTATTGGTGGTGGCTCCCTT
>DMRT01000036.1 GCA_003455235.1 Chitinophagaceae bacterium | reverse complement strand
GATCCGGCAACATGCAGCAAAAACAACGGAGGAAGACCTGATGTTCCTCATTAAATCCACCCCGGAAGCAAGTTTTAAGAACTCGATCGATATCCTCGATGAAATGACCATCAACAAAATACCACCAGGTCATTATGCAGAAGTGGAGATCACGAAAGAAGAAGCAGACAAAATTACCATACAAAAAATGACAAAAAATGGATAGCCGCAGGAGAAAAACAATAAGCCGTTTTTCATCCTGCACTAAAAAAAGGGTTGCTCTATGAGATTATTGATGTCTTATATATTCACTTGTTCATTGCTTTCCTCTATGGGTCAGAAGCAGGTTCATATTTACCTGGCCCATTGCGACAGTCTTTTTTATGTAGAAGCGGAGAAATTTGATGCCACTAAAATAAACCGGGCATCACGCAATGATTCTGCTTTCATAAACGGGCTATTCAACCGGATATCTCCGTCCACACATATCCTGTTATTTAAGCCGTATACGGACGTTTGTATAGATGATGGCATGGCACCGCTATTGCTGAACTGGAAAACTTTTTTTGAACAAAGAGGATTTGGCTTTGAGGTCCGGTTTACGGAGAAGGACGAAGACAGGTACTTTAAAGGTGTTTCTGTAAAACAATTTGTGGCAAATGGATACCAGGACACTCCTTCTTCGGGTTCTTCACGTTCACGGGCTTCTTCAGGCAGCCTGCCTCCCCCTCCTCCGCCACCGCCGGCACCAATTGTAACCAGGGATGGCAAAGCCCCACCCGGATCAGCTCCGGGCTTTTATGTAGCTGCAAAGAACGTTGTCACCTTTATTTTCGAGGGGGATGTTATTTATTATTACGAAGGTTTTTTTAAAGGAACACTGCTTAAGACCGATTATAGCTCTGTGGGTAACTTAATACAGCAATACAAGAAAAAGATCGGGGCAAAAAAAATGATCCTGTTCATCAAAGAAGAAAGCGGATCATTCCGGCAAAACAAAAGGAAACGGCGGAGCCTGATGAGTGAAAATGATATACCCCCGGGGTATTATGTTGAGGAAGAGATCAGCAAGAAAGAAAAAGAAGGCATAAATAAAATCAACAAGAACAAATGAGCAACAGCATTAAAACATTAGGCGAACTGAAAAAGAGCGGCTATGTCTCTAAAAGCATCAAACAGGAGATCCGCGACAACCTCATCAAAAAAATACAGGCTAAGGAAGAAGCGTTTCCCGGCATCCTCGGTTACGAAGACTCGGTGATACCCGATACAGAAAGGGCACTGCTTTCGCAGCATAATATTCTTTTTCTGGGCTTACGTGGCCAGGCAAAAACACGCATGGCCCGGCAAATGACCGAACTGCTGGATGAATACATCCCCGTGGTGGAAGGAAGTGAGATCAACGATGATCCGTTGCAACCGGTATCGAGATTCGCCATTGACCTGATCAAAGAAAAAGGAGATGCCACCCCCGTTGCCTGGCTGCACCGCAGCGAACGGTATGGCGAAAAATTAGCAACGCCCGATGTGAGTGTGGCCGACCTCATTGGCGACATCGATCCCATCAAAGCGGCTAACCTGAAACTCAGTTTTGCCGATGAACGGGTACTGCACTATGGTATCATCCCCCGCAGCAACCGCTGCATTTTTGTAATCAACGAACTGCCCGACCTGCAGGCAAGGATACAGGTTTCGCTGTTCAATATCCTGGAAGAAGGTGACCTGCAGATACGTGGGTTCAAACTGCGGCTGCCGCTGGATGTATTGTTTGTATTCACTGCCAATCCCGAAGACTATACCAACCGGGGAAGCATTGTAACACCGCTTAAAGACCGCATCGAAAGCCAGATACTCACCCATTACCCCAAATCCCTGGAAACGGCTTTGCAGATTACCCAACAGGAAGCCGCCATCAGTGAGCAGCAGCAACAGCGGGTTTCCGTGAGCGACCTGGTGAAACGCCTCATCGAACAGGTGGCATTTGAAGCCAGGGGAAGCGAACTCGTGGATAAAAAAAGCGGCGTGAGTGCCCGCCTCAGCATCAGTGCTTTTGAAAATGCCATCAGCGCCGCCGAACGAAGGGCCATTATCAATAATGAAAAGCAAACTCAGGTTTGGATCAGCGACCTCATCGGTATCATTCCCTCCATCACGGGTAAAATAGAACTGGTATACGAAGGCGAGCAGGAAGGACCATACCAGGTGGCTTTTAATTTACTCGAACGTTCCATCCGGACCCAGTTCGGACTGTACTTCCCCAACCCGGATACATTAAAAAAGAGAAAAGGAAAAGAAGCCGGACCCGACGACAACCCGTATAAAGCCATCACACGCTGGTTCGATGCCGGCAATGCACTGAATACCTTTTTTGAAACAAAAGACGATGACAAAGTTCAGCTATTGTATAAGGTAGACGGGCTGCATGCCCTCGTAAAAAAATACTTCAAAGGAGCCAACGACAAAGAGAACGCCCTGCTGATGGAATTTGTGCTGCACGGCCTGGCCGCTCACTCCCTCATCAGCAAAAAAGTACTGGAGGGCAAGATTGAGTTCAAAGACCTGATGGGCAGCATGCTCAACATCGGCAGCGAACATTTTGGCGAAGACGATTTCAATGAAGATGATTTCAATTAACGGCATCACAGGCTGCGGGCAGCGAATGATCTATATCCCCTTTTTCCGGTAGTACCCGAGGGAAGGTTATTGGTACTTTTATCTGTGTTTTCTCTACATTCGTCTGTAATTAAACCAACACCTGCCATGACCAATCTGATTCCGGGAATGATAAAGTCAGCCTTTATGTTCCTGTGTGCCTTATGCACCTGCCTGCACGCATACACCCAAAGTTTATCTGTAAACAGCAGCGGGGCGGCAGCCCATGCTTCAGCCATACTCGACGTAAGCAGCACGTCGAAGGGCATGCTGGTACCCCGGGTGAGTTTAAGCAGTACAGGTGATGTTACCACCATTGCAACCCCGGCAACCAGTTTGCTGGTGTACAATACCAATGCGTCCATCACCGGCGGCAGCGGTACCGGTTACTATTATTACAATGGCAGCAGCTGGATAAAAGTGTTTGATGCCCTTACGCCGCTCAACGGCTGGGGTACGGCGGGCAACAGCGGAACCACCCCCGGCACCCATTTCATCGGCACCAACGATAATGTGGGATTGATGTTTAAAACGAACGGTTTTCAATCGGGATATATCGACCTGGCACAATTAAATACCAGTTTTGGAGAAAGAACATTGATCGCCAACACCACCGGTATCAACAATGCCGCATTCGGATACCGTTCGTTGTTCAGTAATACCACCGGCTTTGACAATGTAGCCATGGGATACCGTTCGTTGTACAACAACAGCACCGGCTATTACAATATTTCCCTTGGATCCGAAACACTAATGGCAAACACCACGGGGCATGAGAATGTGGCCATCGGCATCAAGGCTCTCACCGTAAACACCACCGGGAACAGCAATACCGCAGTGGGTGCATTTTCGATGTTTACCAATACTACTGGTTCGGGCAATGCAGCCTTTGGAAATGGATCACTTTCTACAAACACAACAGGCGGCGATAATACTGCCCTCGGAAATCTTGCACTCGCAGTTAATTCAACCGGCCAGTGGAATACGGCCGTTGGTTCCAATGCCCTATTCGCCAACAGCACCGGCAATGAGAACACAGCAACAGGACTTTCTGCTTTACTCAGCAATACAACGGGAGGTTATAATACAGCAAACGGCACACAGACCCTTTTCCTGAATTCAACAGGAAGTTTCAATGTTGCCATGGGCTGGAATGCCATGCACGATAATACCACAGGCAGTTCCAATACTGCCATCGGGTCTTCAGCCTTATATTCAAATACAACAGGAGGAAGCAATACCGCCGTGGGAATATCATGCATGCGCAGCAACACCAGCGGCATCGGTAACACAGCAATAGGAATAACTGCGCTTTTCCAGAATACGACCGGGGGGTTTAATACCGCCGGAGGTTTGAATGCATTGTATAATAACACCACCGGTACAGATAATGCAGCCTGGGGTGTTACGGCGATGAACAATAACACAACGGGAAGTTACAACACCGCCCTAGGCACCAGTTCGCTCCGCAGCAATACCACCGGTTATTCAAATACCGCAACAGGTAAGGAAGCACTATCTGTCAATACCACCGGCACAAGAAATACGGCCATCGGCGACAGTGCGCTCTTTTCAAACACAACGGCATCGGGCAGCACGGCCACGGGTTACCAGGCACTGTATGCCAACAGCACCGGAACCGGCAATGTGGCGAATGGATTCCAGGCACTGTATACCAACAGCACCGGAACAAACAGCACGGCTACCGGTTACCAGGCATTGTATACCAACAGCACCGGAACCGGCAATGTAGCTAACGGGTTCCAGGCATTGTATTCAAACAGTTCCGCATCAGGAAGTACAGCCACCGGCTTCCAGGCACTGTATACCAACAGCAC
>DMRT01000219.1 GCA_003455235.1 Chitinophagaceae bacterium | reverse complement strand
AATACCAGGGACAAAAATGTTCGGCGGCATCCCGGGCTTATATCCCTTCCAATATGGCTGCCGAAGTAAAAAAGAAACTGGTGGATGCCATAAAGAGTATGAAGATGGGTACCGTAGAAGACTTCACCAACTTTGTGAATGCGGTGATTGATGAGAAGAGTTTCGACAAACTGGAATCGTACATCAAAGGAGCCCGGAAGAAAGATGCCAAGGCGAAAATATGGGTGGGAGGCAAGTGCGATAAAACCGAAGGATACTTCATTGAGCCTACTGTTATCGAAGCCACCGATCCGTATTATGTAACCATGTGCGAAGAGTTGTTTGGCCCGGTATTAACTGTTTATATCTATGACGAAAACAAATACGAAGAAACACTGAAACTGGTGGACAATACCTCTTCCTACGCATTAACAGGCGCCGTGATTGCACAGGACCGTTTTGCGGTGGAACTGGCCACCGGCAAGCTCCGCAACAGTGCCGGCAATTTCTACATCAACGATAAGCCAACCGGTGCGGTGGTGGGGCAACAGCCATTCGGCGGTGCCCGGGGAAGCGGCACCAACGACAAAGCGGGTTCTATCCTGAACCTCTACCGCTGGCTCAGCGCAAGAACGATCAAAGAAACCTTTAATTCACCAACGGATTACCGGTACCCGTTCATGCAGGAGAAATAGCTTAATAAAAACGTATACGGTATTAAAGACCTTATAGGTTTCATTCAATAGTTCAATCAAAATACAGAAAGATGACAAAAGTTCGGTTTACATTACCGGCATCCAATATCATAGGTGCCACAGAATGTATTTTAGTGGGAGAATTCAATAACTGGAACCCGCAGGAAGGGATCCTGCTGAAAAAAGAAGAAGACGGTTCCATGAATGCAGAAGTAGAGCTGCCAACAGGCGATTACCAGTACCGGTACCTTCTCAGCAATGGCCGCTGGGTAAATGATGAAGGGGAGAAAATAACATCCGACCTCTATGGATACCCGGTGGAAAATTGTATAGTACGGGTGGCAGAAACAGCGATCGTTACAAAACCGGTGGCTAAAAAAGCCAAAGCCGTAAAAACAAAAACAGCACCCAAAGCAAAAAAAGAAGCAGCAAAGGATGATCTCACGAAAATAGAGGGGATCGGGAAAAAGATTGAATCACTCCTGAACAAAAGCGATATTCTTTCCTACAAACAACTGGCAAAAAGCACGGCTAAAAAACTGAAGCAGGTGCTGGATGAAGCCGGCAGTAAATTCAGTATGCACAATCCGGCTTCGTGGCCAAAGCAGGCCAAACTGGCTGCCGACGGCAACTGGGATGAACTGGAGGCGTTGCAGGAAAAACTGAAAGGAGGGAAATGAATTTGATAAGAACGGAAAAGTCCCTGTGAACAGGGACTTTTTTTATCGCTCAATAAAAGATAAATTCGCTGTGAAAATAAAACGGCTTGAAAACGATCTTAGATAAACAACAGCTTCATCTTACTTTATTACGGCTGGCACACCAGCTGCTGGAAAATCAACTTAGTCTGAACGATGTTGCCTTTATCGGTATTCAGCCCCGGGGCGTAAAAGTGGGAACAAAGCTCATGGAATGCATCGGGCAGTTATGCCCGGGTGAAAAACTGCAGTACGGGATCCTGGATATTACGTTTTACCGGGATGATGTGCGGGACGAACTGCACGTGGCCAACAAAACCGACATCCCCTTTTCCATTGAAGGAAAGAAAGTGATCCTGATAGATGATGTGCTGTATACTGGCCGCACCATACGGGCGGCTTTGGATGCCATACAGGATTTCGGCCGGCCGCAGAAAGTGGAGCTTTGTGTACTGGTAGACCGGCGGTTTAACCGGGAGCTACCTATTCAGCCTGACTATTGCGGAAAAGCCATTGATTCCATCATTTCGCAAAAAGTGAAGGTGGAGTGGGACAGGGAAGTGGTGGTTCTGTATTAAATCAAAAGTGAAAATCAAAACCGGAACGGGCAATCCATCAGGGTATTTCAGCTTTTGGCTTCTGACTTTCAGATTTTCACGTTAACTTCGCTGCTTAATGCAACTATCTACCAAACATCTATTGGGCATTAAACATCTCTCTCCTCAAGACATTTCTCTTATTTTATCCACCGCCGGCCAGTTCAAGGAAGTGCTTCAGCGTTCCGTTAAAAAAGTGCCTTCGCTACGGGATGTAACCATTGTAAATCTTTTTTACGAAAACTCAACCCGTACGAGGATATCCTTTGAGCTGGCAGAAAAAAGGCTGAGCGCCGATACCATCAATTTTACGGCTTCGGCCTCTTCGGTATCAAAAGGCGAAACCCTGCTGGATACCGTGAACAATATCTTAAGCATGAAGGTGGATATGGTGGTGATGAGGCACAGTGCCAGCGGCGCCCCTCATTTCCTGGCAAAACATATTCCTGCTGCCATCATCAATGCCGGCGATGGCATCAATGAACACCCTACCCAGGCATTACTGGATGCTTTTTCCATCCAGGAAAAACTGGGATCGCTGGAAGGAAAAAGGATTGTGCTGGTGGGCGACATCATGCACTCCCGGGTGGCCCTCAGTAATATTTATCTGTTGAATAAGATGGGCGCCGAAGTAATGGTGGCCGGTCCGCCCACGCTGATTCCCAAATACATCAGCGAAGCATTGAATGTAAAAGTGGAATACAACCTGGAAAAAGCCCTGCAATGGTGCGATGTGGCCAATGTACTTCGTATACAGCTGGAAAGACAGAACCAGGTATTGTTTTCTTCCCTGCGGGAATATAACCTGGCATACGGGGTAAGCAGGCGGCTGCTCGATGGATTAAAAAAAGAAATTTTGATCATGCACCCGGGGCCCATCAACCGGGGAGTGGAAATAGACAGTGACGTGGCCGACAGTAATCAATCCATTATTTTGCAGCAGGTGGAGAACGGGGTAGCCGTAAGGATGGCGGCCCTGTATCTTTTAGCCGGCAAAAAAACCGACCAGTAAACCAGTAAACCAATCACCGAAATGAAACGCATTTGTTTATTCCCGGGTACGTTTGATCCATTAACGCTTGGTCATACCGACATTATAGACAGAGCCCTGCCTTTGTTTGATAAACTGGTGATTGGTATCGGCCGTAACAGCAATAAAAAGCCCATGTTCAGCGAAAAGCAGCGGTTGAAATGGGTGAAGGATATTTATAAGAATAATCCCAAAGTAGAGGCGCTGGCTTATGATGGATTAACGGTGGATTGCTGCAAAAAAGTGGGCGCTACATTTATATTACGTGGCATCCGGTACGTAAATGACTTTGAGTATGAAAAAGCCATTGCCGACATGAACCGGAGCATCGACCCGGCCATTGAAACGATTTTTCTTACCTGTCTTCCTCAATATACCTCTGTAGCCTCCACACTTGTGAGAGATGTGCTGCGCAACGGCGGAGATGTTTCCCAATTTCTTCCTGAAGTGGTTAAGCGTTCAATCGGGAAAAAGAAATAATGTTTATGCCGATCTGGTTTAATAAATCGCTGTCTTTACCCAACCTGAACCCTCTTGGTCCCAATACCATGGGCGAATACCTGGGGATGGAGTGGGTGGCGCTGGGTGATGATTTTCTTAAGATGCGGATGCCGGTTGATCATCGTACCCACCAGCCCTATGGGTTATTACATGGTGGTGCAAGTTGTGCCCTGGCAGAAACAATCGGAAGTGTGGCGTCGCATTTTGTGATTGACCCGGAGAAATTCATTTGTGTGGGCCTGGAAATAAATGCCAACCATGTGCGTAGTGTGCGGAAGGGATATGTTACCGCTACCTGCACACCGTTGCACATCGGCGCATCCACCCATGTGTGGGATATCAAAATTCATGATGAACGGGAGAAACTCGTCTGCATCAGCCGTTTGACAGTTGCCATCTTAAAAAAGCCGGCTTCCTGATATCCCGTATGCGGGATCAATATATCAGGGAGTATCAAAAAAAGTACTGAGAATATCTTTGATGGAAGGATAGGTGTTCTTCATGGGTTCCTTGATATCGGCCGTTTTTATCCATTTTATTTCAGTGATGTGTTCTTCTGTTTGTGGTATGCCGGCTTGGTTCGCCGGGCAGGTCATATAGAACCAGTGTGAGATTTTGAGGTAATGCTTGCCGAACTGGTCGTATACATGATAGGTTTCGCCGATCTTTTTGCGCAGGCTGAGGTTGCGGGTGCCGGTTTCTTCCATTACTTCCCGGATGGCGCAGTCTTCTTCCTTTTCCCCTTTTTCAATCTTGCCCTTCGGCAGATCCCACTTGCCGAGGCGGTGAATGAACAGCATTTCCTTATGGCTGTTTTGAACAATGCCACCGGCAGCTTCTACCAGGGTAAAGTTTTTAAAAAATGCTTTTTTCAGTTCATCCAGGCTGGAATGCCACAGTACGCCGGCATGGAATTCTTCTTTTTTTATTTCGTGCAGCATGGATTTGATTGCCCGCGGAGAGATTTCGTCAACAAATACCGCATCGGGGTGGTGCAGTATCTCATTCAGTTCCTTGTTGATCTCGTTACAGAGGATCACCGGCTTTTCACCGAAATAGATCTTGATGTACATAAATAAATTTCAGTTTTCAGGTTTGATAG
>DMRT01000190.1 GCA_003455235.1 Chitinophagaceae bacterium | reverse complement strand
GGTATTGTAAACATCAATGGCGGCGCCATTGCACTCGGCCATCCACTTGGCTGCACCGGCTGCAAGCTTACCATTCAACTGGTGAACGATATGAAACGCCTCAATAAAAAATACGGCATCGTTACCGCCTGTGTGGGCGGCGGGCAGGGCATTGCGGGGATTATTGAGAATATTCAGTGATCAGGCTTTCTTATATTTGCTGCCTTAATGTTATTAATGCAGATCATCCCCGTTACAGACAACGCAACCGCAAAAGAATTCCTGCAGGTTCCCGTGGTATTGCTTAAAAACGATCCCAACTGGATACGCCCGCTGGATAAAGACATCAACGATGTTTTTGATAAGGAGAAGAACAAAGCCTTCCGTTTCGGCGAAGCCATCCGCTGGGTGCTCAAAAACGACCAGGGAATTCTCATCGGCCGTATTGCCGCCTTCACCAATAAAAAATACAAGAACAAGGGCGATGATGTGCCCGTGGGGGGTATTGGTTTTTTTGAGTGCATCAATAACCAGGATGCCGCCGACCTGCTGTTCGACAATGCCAAACACTGGCTGATACAGCACGGCATGGAAGCCATGGATGGTCCCATTAACTTTGGCGAGCGTGACCGCTGGTGGGGACTGATTACAGAAGGATTTACCCCGCCCGTGTATGGCATGAACTACAACCCGCCTTATTATATCCACTTGTTCGAAAACTATGGATTCAAACTGTTCTTCAACCAGGTTTGTTTCGGTCTGGATCCCTTAAAGCCGCTTGCTAAAAAAACAATGGACCGCCATAAGCTGCATGAAGCAGATCCCGACATCAGCATGGAAACCATCAAAAAAAATAACCTGGCCAAATACGCTGGTGATTTTGTGGAAGTATACAATAAAGCATGGGCCGGCCACGGCGGGTTAAAGCAGATGACCAAAGAACAGGTGCTGATCATGTTCAAAAAAATGAAGCCCGTGCTTGACGAAGACATTGTTTATTTCGCCTATCACAAAGGAACGGCCATTGCCATGTTCCTCAACCTGCCCGACATCAACCAGTACTTCAGGCACCTGAACGGGAAATTCGGCCTGTTGCAGAAACTGGAGTTTGTGTGGAGACAGAAATTCAGGAAATCCCGGAAATTCGTCGGTCTCGTATTCGGCGTGGTGCCCGAATGGCAGGGAAAGGGCATCGATTCGTACATCATCGGCGAGTGCCGCAAGATTGTTCAGAAACCAAACCAGCTTTACCTGGATTATGAAATGCAATGGATCGGCGACTTCAACCCGAAAATGATCAACGTGGCAGAAAGTTTTGGCGATACCTTCCGCAGCCGCAACCTGGCCACCTACCGGTACCTTTTCGACCGCAGCAAACCGTTTCACCGCCACCCGATGGTGTAGCCCGTAAAAACAAATTGGTTTTACCTCCAGAATTCCGAAATTAGCAGCGTATGGATAAGTTTATTGTTTCAGCGAGAAAGTACAGGCCCCAGAATTTTTCTACGGTTGTAGGGCAGGCGCACATCACCACCACCCTGAAAAATGCGATCAATAATAACCAGCTTGCCCATGCATTCCTGTTTTGCGGCCCCCGGGGTGTTGGTAAAACCACCTGCGCCCGCATC
This sequence comes from Chitinophagaceae bacterium, assembly GCA_003455235.1. Taxonomy (GTDB): domain Bacteria; phylum Bacteroidota; class Bacteroidia; order Chitinophagales; family Chitinophagaceae; genus Ferruginibacter. Next base: position 17,079 of record DMRT01000190.1, on the reverse strand, counting down.
CTGGCAAAAACCATCAACTGCGAAAACCGCACAGCCGATGGCGAAGCCTGCAACACCTGCAACAGCTGCGTTTCTTTCGATGCCGGCACTTCGCTCAACATCCATGAGCTGGATGCAGCAAGTAATAACTCGGTCGACGATATCCGCACCCTGGTTGACCAGGTTCGCTTTGCACCGCAGGCCGGTAAATACAAAGTATACATCGTGGATGAAGTGCACATGCTCAGTGCCTCGGCTTTCAATGCGTTTTTGAAAACACTGGAAGAGCCGCCGCCTTATGCCATCTTCATCCTGGCTACCACGGAAAAGCACAAAATACTTCCCACCATCCTCAGCCGTTGCCAGATATTCGACTTCAAACGAATTACCAACAACGATACCATCGAGCACCTGCAGGAGATCTGCGACAAGGAAGAGATTAAAGCTGAAAAAGCGGCACTGCACGTGATTGCCCAGAAAAGCGAAGGATGCATGCGTGATGCCTTGAGTATCCTGGATAAGATTGTAAGTTTTACCAACGGCGAACTTAATTACAGCAATACGCTTGAGCACCTGAACATCCTCGATGAAGATTATTATTTTAAACTGCTGGATAACATGCAGCAACAGAAACTGAGTGATGCCCTGCTCTTGTTTGATGAAATAAACCAGAAGGGTTTTGAAGGCGACACCTTCCTGGAAGGCTGCAGCGAATTCATCCGCAACCTGCTGGTGTGTAAAGACGCCAAAGCGGCGGTATTGCTGGAAGTGGCCGACGATTTTAAAAAGAAATACGTGCAGGCTGCCAAACAAATATCCACCAGCTGGCTGCTGGCGGCCCTCAACCTGCTCAACGAATCGGGCATCAATTACCGGCAGGCACGCAACAAACGCCTCCACGTTGAACTGACCCTTATCAAACTCTGTTACCTGGCTCAGGCCGTGGAACTGGTGGACAGCCACAGCACTGTTTCAAAAAAAAAACTGACTGAATCGGCAAAGCCGGTAGCATTTAAAGCACTGTCCATCCTTAAACTGAAAGAAGAGGAAGCCACACCTGCCCCGGTGATGAATAAGCCGGCCGAAGCAAAGCTGGTGATCGAACAGCCCCTTGCAGCACCGGTAACCAAAAAAGTTCTTGCCGAAGCAGCTCCTGTTGCCGCCGCCCCCAAACGATCGCTGGGATCGCTGGATGCCATCCGCAAAAAAGTATCTTCCCAAAACAAAGCAAGCGAAACAAAAGAACTCACCGGGGAGGAGCTGGATACCTGCTGGAACCGCTTCATCGATCAGCTGGCCGGAAAGAAAAATCATTCGGCGGTTACCAACTTCCGGGCGGCAGTGCTTAAGATCATCGACAACAATTCCATAGAGATCATCACCGAAAGCAATATCCAGCAAAAATTCATTGAACAGGAACGGGCCGACCTGGTGCATTTTCTCCAGGATCATTTCGGCAACCGCCAGCTTACCTACAATGTAATCATCATCGAAAAGGAAGACAATACCCAGCCAGGCGAACGGCCGCTCAACACCCGGGAACAGTACCTGAAAATCATTGAGGAATACCCGCTGGTAAAGGAGTTGAAAGACAGGCTGCGGCTGGAGCTGGATTATTGACCCGGATGACCCCTATTTCCGCATTTTGCATTAATTTCGAACCTCAATCAAAACCAAGCGAATAATATTATGGCAGAAGTGATACGCATGCCGCTGCTGAGCGATACGATGACCGAGGGAAAGATCATTGCCTGGAATAAAAAAGTAGGCGATAAAGTGAAAAGCGATGACGTGCTGGCCGAGGTGGAAACCGATAAAGCAACCATGGAAGTGAATGGCTATGTGGATGGAACACTTTTATACATCGGCGTACCTTCCGGCGAAGCTGCCAAAGTAAACCAGGTAATCGCCATCGTGGGAAAAGAAGGAGAAGAGTATAAATCATTACTCGAAGGAGGCAGCCCTGCGCCTGCGGCAAAAGCCGAAACCCCTGCCGCAAGTCCCCAACCTCAAACCTCAAACAGCAAACCTCAAACGGTTGCCCTCCCCGCCGGAGCCAAAGAGATCCGCATGCCATTGCTGAGTGATACCATGACCGAAGGAAAGATCGTGGCGTGGAATAAAAAAGTGGGCGACTTTGTAAAAAGCGATGATGTACTGGCAGAAGTGGAAACCGATAAGGCAACGATGGAAGTAGTGGGATATGAAGAAGGTACCCTACTATATATAGGAGTGGAAGCAGGTAATGCGGCAAAAATAAATGAGATCATTGCCATTGTTGGCAAGGCCGGCACCGATGTAAGTGCCTATGTGGCTGCTGAAAAATCAGGTGCCAACAAAGCGCAGCCTATGGCAACCGCCACTGCAGCAACAACCGGGGCAACAGCATCAACCTCACAGGCAGCCATTGCGGAAGCTCCGGCAGCAAGCACGAATGGCCGGGTAAAGGCGTCGCCTTTAGCCAAAAAGTTAGCCGAAGAAAAAGGCATTGATATCAGTCGCGTAAGCGGCAGTGGCGATGGTGGAAGGGTTACCAAAAAAGATATTGATAATTATGTTCCGTCTGCAGCGCCCGCCGCAACGCCTGTGCCTGCATCCAAACCTGCTGCTGCACCGGTTCCGGTGTTTACGGCAACCGGGCAGGAATCGCATACTGATATTCCCCTCACGCAGATGCGCAAGACCATTGCACGTCGCCTGGGAGAGAGTATGTTCAGTGCACCGCATTTCTATCTTACCATGGAGATTGCCATGGATAATGCGAAAGCAGCCCGTACCCAGCTGAATGAGCTCAGCCCGGTAAAGATCTCGTTTAACGACATGATCATTAAAGCCGTGGCTTTGTCACTCCGCCAGCACCCCGCAGTCAACAGCAGCTGGATGGGAGACTTTATCCGCCAGAATCATCACGTACACATCGGAAGTGCTGTTGCCACACCGGATGGACTGATTGTTCCGGTGATCCGTTTTGCCGATCAGAAAACACTTTCACAAATAGCCGGCGAAGCCAAAGAACTTTATGGCAAGGCAAAAGATAAAAAACTGCAGCCGCAGGAATTCAGCGGAAACACATTTACCATCTCCAACCTGGGTATGATGGACATTGAAGAATTCACCGCCATCATCAACCCGCCCGACAGCGCCATTCTTGCCGTAGGCAGAATAAAAGAAGTGGTCGTTCGGAAAGCTGACGGCTTTGGAGTGACCAACACCATGAAGCTTACCTTAAGCTGCGATCACCGGACCGTGGATGGGGCAGTGGGGGCAGCCTTCCTGCAAACATTGAAGAAATACCTGGAGAACCCGGTTACAATGTTGCTGTAAGATTTCAGACAAAAAAATATCAACTAAAGTGCAGGCTTACCGGCCGCACTTTTTTATTTTGTATCCATAAACCGGAACAGATGAAAAAAATAAGCATCCTGCTGGCGCTGGTAACAGCAACTACAGCGGCCCTTTCACAAAAGATCGTGAACCTGGTACTCGTGGGAGAAAAAGGGGTTACCAAAAACGTACGGGAAGCCCACTCTTTTGTGGTGATCAAAAAATACCCGGATGGTTTCCAGCGGCTCGACTATAAGATGAAGGCCCCGCTGCAACGGGTACGAACCTACTCCGATTCCACCCTGGCCATTTTAAAGGGATCCTGTTATGAATATTCGCCCGCGGGCCGGATCGTTAAAAGCGGTTATTATCAGGATAACCAGAAGGCCGGCGACTGGTATTATTACAACGATACCGGAAAGGTGATACTGGAAGAAAAATATGAAGCCGGTGTACTGCTGAAAACAATTGACCCCGATACCTTAAAAAAGGAGGCAGCGCCAGTCAACCTGAACGAAGCCGATGAAAGAGAAGCGGTGTATAAGGGAGGAAACAGCGACTGGAGCAGGTATTTGTCAAGAGAACTGAATGCCGACGTTGGCAGCAGGTCGGTAAACGGGGGAAGGGTGATCACCCGGTTCCGCATCAGTACTTCGGGAAAAATTACAGACGTGCACCTGGAAAAATCAGTTGAGTTCGTACTCGATGAAGAAGCCATCCGGGTGATCGAAAATTCTCCACCCTGGCAACCCGCCCTGCAGCGGGGAAAAGCCGTGAATGCCTACCGGAGGCAACCGCTGACTTTTATAAAGTGAGGTAAAAAATTAATTTTCAAAAAGTTTTGAAAATTCAAAATATGCACTATCTTTGACTCAGTAAATCACTCATCATGAAACTTACCGAAGCAAAAGCACAGTTCATCAGCAGTTGGGGAGCTTTTGGTACCCATTGGGGCATCAACCGCACCATGGCCCAGATACATGCGTTGCTGCTGGTGAGCCCGGATCCCATCACCCAGGACGATATCATGGAAGAACTGAACATCAGCCGTGGTAATGTAAACATGAACACCCGTGAGCTGATTGCCTGGGGCCTGGTGGAACGGGTACTCATTCCGGGAGAAAGAAGGGAATTTTTTACAGCCGAGAAAGACATCTGGAAAGTAGCTACGCAGATCATCAAGGAAAGAAAAAAAAGAGAGCTGGACCCTATGCTGAAACTGCTGAGCCAGCTGGAACAGATTGACGGGGATAAAAAAGATAAGAACACCAGGCAGTTCATCGAAACAGTGAGCGGCATCCGCAAGTTTGGCGGCGAAGCCGATAAGATGCTCGATGTGATGATCCGGGCCGATGAGAACTGGTTCCTGGGCAACCTGCTTAAGATCTTTAAATAAGTGTTGCCGGGCTTAAACCCGGCCAGTGCATCCAGCCGCTTCGCGGCTTTTATTTGAATATTGTGTTTCAAAATTTTCTGAAAGTTTAAATAGTTTGACATGAAAAAATTCAAAACAACCGACGCCTGGATCAGCACGGGATTGATCCTTTCATTTGTGATCATCAATATCATCAATAAACCTTCCGGGCTGATCGATGAAAGCATTCTCACCGGCTATTTTGTGGTGGGTGGGTGGCAGGTGGTCAGTATGCTGGTGCATGCATATAAACACTGGTTCACTGAAAAATGGAGCGCCCGTTATGTTTACCACTGGGTTACTTTTATTTCCCTGGTCACCATGCCCGGCTCGTTCTGGGTGCTTGCCATTACAGCCCCCTTCATGGCATTGTATTACACGGTTCTTTGTTTTCTCGAGATCGGGAAGATGAATGAACGGCCGCTGAATATTTTAAAATAAACCGATAACCTTAAAACAAATTGTATGAACTACATTATTATCACTTACAGCCTTTATCTCATCATTACCATTGCACTTACCGTTTGGGTGGCCCGTACCCTGTTTAAAAACGGCAAAATATTCCTGGTGGATATTTTTCACGGCAACAAAGAACTGGCCGACAGCGTTAACAACCTGCTGCTGGTGGGCTTTTACCTCATCAATATCGGCTATGCGGTATATACCCTGCAGGTAACAAACAGCATCAGTAATGTGCAGGAAGTAATTGAGCGCCTGAGTCTGAAGATAGGCCTTATCATCCTGATACTGGGCGGCATGCACTTCTTCAACCTGTATATATTCTTCACCCTGCGTAAAAAAGCCACCCACGAAGCCAGGTACAGGGCGCCCCTGGTGAATAAAGATTAATAACCTAAACGAACACCCGGTGAACAACAATAAGCTGGTACAGGCAACCTGGTTCAAAATAACGGCAGCGATTGGCTGTGTGTTGGTTACCGTAATTGTGTTGAACCAGGTTGCCCGGCTTATGCAGGGGTTTATTGTTATCAGCTACAACTGGAAATTTGAGTTGTGTATGGTGCTGGGCACAATCCTGTTCCAGTACCCGTTCATCCGGAAAGAAACCGCGAAGCGCAAACTGGGTTACTATTTCATGATGATGCTGGTTTCCGGGATGGGCGCTGTGCTGCTGGTTCCATTGCTTTTGTTGAACCGGTATCATACATACAGCAGCACATTTAATGTTGTGTATTTCCTGTTGGTTATTTTGTTGATGTTTGTTGAACATAAGAAACGGGTTACAAAATCCGGGTTGCCATGGTTGATTTCTTATACCTGGGTTTTGTACCGTTTTCTTATTTTACTGTTTATACTTAAACGATGAATAAAAAAATCGTCATTGCCGGAGGAACCGGTTTTGTGGGTAAATACCTTAGCAACCGGTTCGGGAAAGCAGGGTACGAGGTAATCATCATTTCCCGGCAGCCGGGGCATGTACACTGGGATAATGAAGCAGCCGTGAACGAAGCACTGGAAGGAGCAGAGATGTTGATCAACCTCGCAGGCAAATCCGTTGATTGCCGGTATAATGAACAAAACAGGAAAGCCATCTTCGATTCAAGGATCAATACCACCCGGATGCTGGGCAACGCCCTGTTGAATTGTGCCAATCCACCGCAGGTCTGGATCAATTCAAGTACAGCAACCATTTACCGACATGCACAGGACAGGCCCATGACGGAAAGTGCTGGTGAAAGCGGAACCGGGTTTTCAGTACATGTTGCCACTAACTGGGAGAAAGCATTCTTTGACTTCCGGTTACCCAGGACTAGGCAGCTTGCCCTGCGCATGGCCATTGTATTGGGAAGGGATGGGGGTGTTATGAAGCCCTTGAAAAACCTGGTACGAACCGGTTTGGGCGGAAAGCAGGGAAACGGCGAACAGATGTTCAGCTGGATACATATTGAAGACCTGTACCGGGTAGTTGTTTTTTTGCAGCAGCATGATGAATTATCCGGTGTGTTCAATGCCTCGTCTCCCTGCCCGGTAAAAAATAAAGAATTGATGCAGCTGATGAGAAAGCATATGGGAATTCCGGTTGGATTGCCTATGCCGGTATGGTTATTAAGGATGGGGGCAGTTTTTATCAGAACCGAAACAGAACTGGTACTGAAAAGCCGGTGGGTGATTCCCGAAAAACTGCTGCAGGCCGGTTTTGAATTCAAATACCCGCTGCCGGAAGAAGCAATAAAGAATGTGTTAACGGATGAATCCTGAAAATTAAACCAGAAATCAAGGTTAACTTTGTACCGATGAATGAAGCCCCGGTGATATTATTCGATGGTATCTGCAACTTCTGTAACGAGGCGGTTAAGTTTGTTCTCAAACGGAATAAAAAGCAAAACATCCGGTTTGCGGCTTTTCAAGCCGATGCCGGGCACCGGCTGCTGGAAGCGCATCAGCTGCCCGCAACTTCGATGGAAACATTTGTGTTTATTGAGAACGGGAAAGCTTATTCCCGGTCAACGGCTGCCCTCCGCGTTTGCCGTCACCTGCGTGGGTTATGGCCACTTTGTTATGCCTTCATCATCGTTCCCCGCTTCATACGGGATGGTATTTATAACTGGATTGCTGCCAACCGGTACAAATGGTTCGGGGTACGGTCAGCATGCATGATCCCCACCCCGGAACTGAAAAAACGTTTTTTATAAAATCATGAGCGCTAAAAAAACATTGGTCATCGGGGCTTCGGAAAACCCGGCCCGCTATAGTAACCTGGCCATCAAACGCCTGCTTCATTATCAGCATCCCGTAGTGGCCATTGGCAAAAAGAAGGGAACTGTTGGACCGGTGGAAATAGAAACGGAGCAGAAAAATTTTGATGACGTGGATACGGTTACCATGTACCTGAACCCCCAGCGCCAGCAGGAATACTATCATTATATCCTTTCCCTGCATCCCCGGCGCATCATCTTTAACCCCGGTGCCGAAAATGAAGAGCTGGAAGAACTTGCCCGTAAAAACGGCATCCAGCCCATGGAAGCCTGTACCCTGGTGCTGCTGAATACCGGCCAGTTCTGACAATCCCCTGTTTATCACCCGGTTTTTATGACTGCTGCATACTAAAGGGGCTTTCCCTGCGTTAGACAATCCAGAACTCGTTATCCATTATCCAAAAACAAAACCATGAAACATTTTGCATCCACTGCAATAATGTTGCTGTTTGCCTTACTAGCAACAACCGGTTATTCCCAAACCGCCGCCAAGCCAAAACAATTCAGCAATTTTCCTGATGTGATCAATTGTACCGAATCCGAACTGAACAGCATTTTCAGTTCCACACCCGGGCAGCATATCAGCGTTTCCTTTTCTGATAATTTTTCCTTCTCAGGCGATGTGGTGAACAACCTCGTTAAATACAGCAACCTGCGTTCGGCCGTTATCAAATCTCCTGCTTTTCACAATTCCATCTTCAGTGTTTCCCGTATCACCAACAGCGATAACAGCATCACCTATGTGGGCCGCATCCTGAACCGGGATTATTTTGACGGGTACGAACTGAAAAAAAATGCAGCCGGCAAATACCAGCTTATCAAAATTGAAACAGACCAGGTAATGCCTGCCTGTGCCAAACAATAACCGATTCACTATTGCATAACCCCCAGTGCATGAACTATGAAAAATACATTTACCTTACTGCTCACCACCCTGGTCCTGCTTTCAGTTAAAAGCATTGCAGTTCCCAAATACAACAGTTATCCCTCTGCTTCTGCCACCATCTTCCTGGATTTTGACGGCCACTATGTGCAAAGCACCATGTGGAATGGGGGCAATTCATTCTATTGCGATGAATCGGGACTTTCCGACCCGCAGATCACCGAAGCATTCAACCGGGTGGCCGAAGACTTCCGGCCGTTTGAAATAAACATCACCACCGACTCTGCCGTTTTTTTAGCAGCACCGTATAACAGGCGTGTACGCATCATCATCACCACTACCAGCTACTGGTATCCCGGTGTGGGAGGCGTTTCTTATATCAGCTCTTTCAATTGGGGCGATGATACACCGGCCTTTGTGTTCAGCGACCTGCTGGGACCTTTCAGCCCGAAAATGGTGGGTGAATGCTGTTCGCATGAAGCCGGCCATACCCTGGGTTTGGCGCACCAGTCGAAATATGGTTCCGACTGTGTGAATCCTATTGAACCCTACAACGGAGGCGCCGGTGGCGGCGAAACCGGCTGGGCGCCCATCATGGGCAACAGCTATTACAAGAACATGAGCAACTGGAACAACGGGCCAACCCCTTATGGATGCACCGCGGTGCAGGACAACCTGTCCATCATCACTTCACAGAATGGATTTGGTTACCGGGCCGATGATTTTGGCGAAACACTGAACAACAATACCCACACATTTTCAACCGGTAATTTTAATGTGAGCGGACTGATTGGTACCAATGCAGATAAAGATGCATTCAGGTTCTCCTTGTCACAGAATTCCAATTTTCATTTAACGGCCATTCCCTTCAATGTGGCAAATAATTATATCGGTGCCAACCTGGATATACGGATTGAGTTGTACAACGCTTCCGCCACACTGGTCCGTACATATGACCCGCTCAGCACCATGAGTGTAACGATTGATACCGTGCTGAACAGCGGAACCTATTACCTGAAATTAAATGGAACCGGCAACGGAAATACCGGCCCCTATGGAAGCCTGGGTTCCTATACCATCAGTGGTATAACGAGTACACTGCCCATTCATGATGTGATCCTGGCTGGCGCTGTTGATAAAGGCAGGCACCAGTTGAACTGGCGGATCATCACTGATGTACCCGTTCAATCGGTAGTGGTGGAAACATCGGAGGAGGGCAGCCGTTTTAATACACTGACCACCCTGGGTGCCGCGGTAACAAACTTTTCCTACCAGCCTTATAAAACCAACACCGTTTATTACCGGCTGAAAGTAACATCGGTACTTGGCCAGGTGGTGTATTCAAACAGTATTGCATTGAAGGCAAGCGGCGGAACGGGGAAACTCTTCCAGGTTTCCACGCTGGTGCAAAATGAAATGCTGATCAACGCCTTTGCGAATTACCAATACCAGCTGGTCGATATGAATGGCCGGGTTATCAGTCATGGAACCGGCTTAAAGGGCATCAACCGGGTGAATGTTTCAAACCAGCCCGATGGTATGTACATCATCCAGCTTTATAGTGACAGGGAAAAACAAACCGAACGAATTATAAAACAGTAAGGCAGATTCATGTGTAAATCTGAGGGGCAGCGGGGGCTGCCCCTTCTTTTTTTATTGAAGCCGCAGGATTGCCACAAGGACATCGAAGGGTTTCTATGCCGGCGGTAGAAGCCTTTTTAGAATTTGGAGCTTTTGAAATAACCGTTTTTTCACGGCGTTTGCATGACAGAACAGTTATCCGAAAGAACCAAAATCCATTACCATGAAACAACCTGCCGTTTGTGCATTGTTGCTGTTTGTATGCAGTACCTCCCCGGCACTTTCCCAAACAGGGAGCAAGCCCACACAATTCAGCCGCTTTCCCGATGTGATCAATTGCCCCGAATCCCTGCTGGCAACAGTGTTTAGTGCAGCTCCGGGCCAGGATATCAGCCTTTCATTTTCCACAGACTTTTCTTTTTCCGGCACGGTGGTGAGCAACGAGGTGAAATACAGTAACCTTCGCAGTGCAGTCATCCGCTCTCCTTACTTCAACAACTCGGTGTTCAGCATTTCGCAGATCATCAACAGCGACAACAGTTATACCTACACCGGCCGCATCATTAATAAAAACTATTTCGACGGGTACGAATTAAAACAACATGCTTCGGGTGGTTACCAGTTTGTGAAAGTGGAAACCGACCAGGTAATACCCGATTGCCTCCGCCAGTGAGCGGAACGTTACCCTAAATCCACTGCGTATGAAAACAATCTTTACTTTTTTCTTTATCACGGTTTTCAGTTTGGGAGCTTACAGTGTTCCGGTGATGAATAGTTTTCCGTCTGCCAGCGCTACCATCTTTTTAGACTTTGATGGTCATTATGTGCAGGGCAATGTATGGAATGGCGGTCTGCCGTTTTATTGCGATGCATCGGGCATGACGGATCCGCAGATTATCGAAGCATTCAACCGGGTGGCGGAAGACTTCCGGCCTTTCAATATCAACATCACCACCGATTCATCCGTTTTTCTGGCTGCCCCGCTCAACAGGCGCATGCGCATCATCATCACCACTACCAGTGCCTGGTGCCAGGGGGTGGGTGGTGTATCTTATGTGGGCTCCTTTGTTTGGGGTGATGATACACCGGGCTTTGTATTCAGCGACAGGCTGGGTCCCTACAGTCCGAAAATGGTAGGCGAATGCTGTTCACATGAAAGCGGGCATACAGTAGGCCTTGCACACCAGTCGAAGTACGGAACCGTGTGCAGTGTTCCCGAAGAGCAATACAACAGCGGCCTGGGTGGTGGTGAGATCGGCTGGGCACCCATCATGGGCAACAGCTATTATAAAAATATAAGCAACTGGAACAACGGACCCACTCCCTATGGCTGTACCAACATGCAGGATAACCTGTCCATCATCACTTCACAAAATGGATTCACTTACCGGGCGGATGATTATTCCGATTCACTCAATACAGGTACCTACAGCCTGCCAGCAGGAAGCTTTAACCTCGGCGGCATCATTACGAAGAATTCAGATAAGGATGCTTTTCAATTCAGCCTTTCACAGAATTCCAATTTTCATTTAACTGCCATTCCGTTTAATGTAGCTAATAATTATATCGGCGCCAACCTTGATATAAAAATAGAATTGTACAACGCCGCCGCGGTATTGCTGCGTACCGACGACCCCGGTGCTACCATGGGCGTAACGATTGATACGGTGCTGAACAGCGGAACCTATTACCTGAAACTGGACGGAACGGGGAATGTAAATGTGGGTGAGTATGGAAGTCTTGGGGCATATACCATTACCGGCACGATGGGTGCATTACCCATTCACGACGTACGGCTGACCGGGGAAGCCGATAATAATAAACACCGCCTGCACTGGAATATTATTGCTGACGAACCCATTAAAACCATCGGCGTGGAAGCATCAGACGACGGGGTCCGGTTTTATCCCCTGGCCGGTGTTCCGGCCACGGCAACGGATTTTTCGTATCAATCGTATAAAACCGGACATATTTATTACCGGCTGAAAGTCATCTCTGTACTGGATCACACCGTGTATTCAAATACCATTTCCCTGAAGGCATCGGGCAATATTGAGAAGTCTTTTTACGTTTCTACGATAGTTCAGACTGCCGTTTCCGTGAACGCAGCACAGAATTACCGGTACCGGTTATATGACATGAACGGCAGGTTCATTTCGGCAGGAACCGGGCAAAAAGGAATTAATAAACTTGATATTACCGGGCAGCCGGACGGAATGTACATCATTCAGCTGCTTACCAATAATGAACAACAAACCGAACGAATTATAAAACAGTAAGGTAGATTCATGTGTAAGTCAGGGGGTAGCGTTAGGGGCTATCCCCTTTTTTATATCCTGATTCCCGGAGGTGATTTATTACCTCTTTGTTTTATTTTACCCGTTTAAGTTCCATTTAGGGGAAATTATCCGTAACTTTAAAAAACCCATTTTTATGTTATGGAGAAAATTCAATGGAGACCCCATCCAGCTTCCCATTAAAAATGCTGTAGAACAGGCCATCAAAAGAGAAACAGCAGATGGTTTTCACCTGAAAGTTTGCATTGGTACCGACAGCCAGGTAAAGGGCCGGGAAACGGAATTTGCCACCGTAATCGTTTTTTTGCGGGAAGGCCACGGCGGGTTCATGTTTATTCACAATGAAAAAACGCTGCAAAGCTACAGCATCAAGGAACGGATGCTGGTGGAAGTGGCGAAAAGCATTGAGATCGCTTACGAACTCTGCGACCTGTTTACGGAGTATGATGTGGACATGGAAGTGCATGCCGACATCAATACCAACCCGCATTTCAAAAGCAATGAAGCATTGCGGGAGGCCATGGGCTATATCCTGGGTATGGGCTTTGCCTTTAAAGCCAAACCCGAAGCCTTTGCCAGCAGCAGTTGCGCCAACAAAGTGGTGAACTGACCCCTGTTGAAAACCTTCTCTTCCCAAGCATGTGTTTTCAGCACAGGCACTGACCCTGACTCCCTTATTCTGCCGAATTCATCTCGTTAATAAAGCCGAGGATCTTATCTCTTCCTGATTTTTTTACAGCACTGCTGCTGAAGTACTGGGGCAAAAATTGCCAGGTCTTTTTCATGGCCGCAAAAAAGGCATTGATGTTTTTACTTACCATACGCTGGTTCTCCTTATCCGTTTTGGTGAAGATGATGCTGCAGGGAACCCCCCATTTCTTCAGTTGCTCCAGGAATTCAAGATCGATCTTCTGCGGCGAGTGGCGGCTGTCGATCAGCACAAACACCATGGTCAGGTTTTCCCGCTTGCGCAGGTAATTCTCGATCATCTGTTCCCAGCGGTTGCGGCTGCGTATGCTTACTTTGGCAAAGCCATAGCCAGGCAGATCCACAATGTACCACTCGTTATTAATGATGAAATGATTGATGAGCTGTGTTTTACCCGGTGAAGCGGAGGTTTTTGCCAGTTTATCATTATTGCAGAGCATGTTGATGAGCGATGACTTGCCTACATTGCTGCGGCCGATGAAGGCATATTCCGGCCTGTCTGGCTTGGGGCATTTCTCATAATCCGGACTGCTGATGACGTATTTGGCAGATTTGATGACCATGCGGCAAAGATACTGGATGCTGGATACCGGATACTTCATTTGTTAAATGCCGTCAACATCCGGTATCAGGTATCCAGCATCCGGTATCGGCCATCTCTCCTTATCTTTGCGCCCAATGGCAGAATACGCACACGATACCGTGGTGCCCTATAAGGATTCGGGGCTGGGGAAGAAACAGCAGGTGGCAGGCATGTTCAACGACATTGCCTTCCGCTACGATTTCCTGAACCGTTTCCTGAGCGCCGGCATAGATGTTGCGTGGCGGAAGAAAGCCATCAAACAACTGGCTTCCATCCGGCCCCAAAACCTGCTGGATGTGGCTACGGGTACAGCAGATATGGCCATCATGGCATCTGGTATACTGAAACCGGAGAAAATAACCGGGATCGACATCAGCGACGGCATGCTGGAAATAGGGCGGGAAAAGATCCGGAAGCAGGGTTTGGAAGACAGGATTGAACTGTTAAATGGCGACAGCGAAACAATAAATTTTAAAAACGATTCGTTTGAGGCGGTAACCGTGGCTTTTGGGGTACGGAATTTTGAGAACCTTGAAAAGGGACTGAACGAAATTCGTCGGGTGCTGAAACCCGGCGGAAAATTAGTGGTCCTCGAATTCAGCAAACCCAAGACACCGGTTGTAAAAGGATTCTACAACTTTTACATGAAGTACATCTGCCCCGGAGTGGGTAAATTATTTTCTAAAAACCGCAGCGCATACCAATACCTCGACGCATCGATTAAACAGTTTCCCGAAGGGAAAAATTTTACGGATATCCTGGATAACCTGGGATATAAAAACACGTATTCTAAACCACTGAGCTTAGGTATATGCAGCATTTATTGCGGAGAAAAATAAGGGTACTGGCTATTGCTTTATTCTGTTTGCCACTGGCAGCCGTTTCTCAATTACGGGAAAAACTCAACCTGCCTGATCACGACGAAAAGAAAATCCACTTCGGGATCAACCTCGGGTTTAACCGTTCGCACTTCAGTTTTACCCATCATACGCCCACTTTTTTACAGCAGGACAGCATCATGGCTATTGAAAGTATCAACAGTACGGGTATCAACCTGGCCTGGCTTGTGAACCTGAACCTGAGCGAACACTTTTCCATACGCACCTACCCGGTGAACCTTACATTTACCGAGAAGGCTTTTGAATACAGCCTGCCCAAGCCCGACCGCCCGGATGGCGAAGATTTTATCACCGAGAAAAAAGTGCAGTCCATCACCCTTACCTTACCGGTGCAGCTGAAATTCCAGAGCGACCGCATCAATAATTTCCGGGTATACATGATGGCGGGTATGAAGGCCGAATACGACCTGGCTTCCAATGCCGGCGCCCGTAAGGCCGAGAACCTGATCAAATTAAAAAGGCTGGACTATGGTGCCGAAGCGGGCATCGGGTTTCACTTCTATTTTGAAATGTTCGTTCTTACTCCCGAGATTAAAATGGGATGGGGCATCGGCAACCTGCACAGCCGGGATAAGAGCCTGAAATTCTCCAATACGATCGACAAGATCAACTCGAGAATCATTTCCTTCTCCTTAACCGTGGAATAGAGTTCTTTTAGAAATCGTACCGCCTGCTGAACATATTCAGCCGGATGCCGCCTGTAATAATGGTACTGCTGGAAGAAGGTGTAAGCAATGTTTTGTATTGCCGGTACTGTCCGGATATCTCCAGGAATAAATTTTCCCTCAGCTCATAGCTCACCTGCAGGTATCCATTAAAACAGGTGGCCTTGTTTCCGCTGCCAATCTTAAATCCTTCATTCATGGAACGGGTGGTATAGTCCCGGAAGATATTGCCACCAAAGTTTTTACCGGCACTGTCGAGGCCCTGGTAATAATAAATAGCCTGTAAATACACGTACCATTTTGGCGCCGGCTGGTAACGGATGATGCCCAGCACTTCCTGGAAGTTGGCGCCCAGCGGGTGTGCCAGCGGCTGGTTATAATGGGTATAGTTGGAAATGGTATCGTTGTGCGAATAGGTGAATGGCCTCACCCGGTTTGCTTCCACCTGGATGTCGAGATTCTTCACGCCAAACGCATCCACGTATTTAAGCCCCAGCTGTAATCCCCATTTATTCACCCAGCTGGTTGGTTTGTTTTTGATTTCTGATAAAATGAATTCATCCAGCAGCAATTGTCCGTATAGCTGTGCCCGGTGTGCAATATTGGCTTTGAAGTCGATACCCGCCAGTGCATTATCCGGGCTGCCCACGGTGCCTTCAATGTGCCGGTAAAAGATGATGGGATTCAGGTATTGAAAATCGAACCGGTTCTTACGGCCAAAGATCACGCCTTCAAACAAGCCGATGTTCAGCCATTTGGTTACGTTCATGCTCAGGTGGTGCATGGCGGCATACTTTCGGTCGAGCAGCGTGTCGCCGGCTTTCCTGAACTGCGGCATCAGTTCCATGAACAGGTTCTGGTAATTGATTTTCCAGATCCGGGTATTCAGTTTCAGGAACAGGTTACTGTTGCCCCAGTCGCTGAGGAATAAACTGCGGTAGCCGTTGCCTATAAAATTCTTGTCGTACCCGAATTGTATGTCGATTGATTTGGCCGCATTGAAGGTGATGTAACCACGTCCATCAAAATAATCATTGCCATTTGTTTTAAATGGTTTGTAGAAACCAACGCCCGGCACGGCTTTAAAGCCGGTTACCTGTTGCTGGTAAAACAGAGGTCCCCGTTCCTGGTTATCGGTGATGTAGGAAGCAAAGCCCACTTTCTTACCGATCATTCCCCGCAGGGTTACGCCGCGGCTGTTCATGTAAACGGATTCATTCTTGGCGCCTGTTTCATAACCGGCGCTAAACTGCAGTACCGGGTTAAGGGCAAGAAAGAAATTATTCGTCTTTACTTCCAGCAAATTGGGCTTTGTTTTATAAAAGGTTTTCAGCACCGGCCTCCTGCTTTTGAATTCATCCGTGGGGCCTGTTACCCATTCAGTATTGTTCATCAGGAAACGCTGCAGGTTGTATTCGTCGATGGAGCTAAGCCCCTGGTCCATCCACTCGGGATATTTATCACGGCCAGTTGCCGTATCCACGTAACCCAGCCGGGCGCTGTCAATGAACTCAGCCTGTTCCACAATGTATTTCCGGTTAAAGGGTTTCAGGGTGGAAAAATTCAGGTGAGTGTTCTTCTGTTGTTTGATCTCCATCCGCTCCACGAAGTGATTGTCTTTGGATCCCTGTGTAAGATAAGTGGATTGTGCAGTGGCAACTGCCGGGCAAATAAAAATGAGCAGTTTGGTTAAGCTTTTAATAATTTGCATTGGATAATGTTAGTTTTAACAGGCATCTGAATTCAAGTTATGCAAAAATACCTTTTTAAGAACATATCGGTGGTGAATGAAGAGAAAATTCAATCACTGGATGTGCTCATTAACGGCGATCGGATAGAGAAAATTGCAACATCTATAGATGTTAAGTCAAAAGTCACCGAAATAAACGGAGAAGGCAAACACCTGCTCCCCGGTGTAATCGACGACCAGGTGCATTTCCGGGAGCCCGGACTTACGCATAAAGCAACGATATATTCCGAAAGCCGGGCGGCAGTGGCCGGTGGTGTTACCAGTTTTATGGAAATGCCC
>DMRT01000090.1 GCA_003455235.1 Chitinophagaceae bacterium | reverse complement strand
ACCGACAGCGTGGTGCAACAGGCCGCGCTGGAGAATTCCGGCCTGTCCTACGGTTTCGTCGCCAGCGCGGGCCGCTACGAGACCACGCTCACCCGGCCCGACTTGTACGCGGGAAGATATTTAACAGATTCTCCCCACTTACCTGGAACAGGAATAGGGTAAAGAAGTTAAGTTTGCACTTTAAAATGAATGGATGAGACCAACCCGGTTCCTTTATTTTCTTATTATTGCCTGCACGCTTTACGGACTGGCTGTTTACAATGCAGGCTGTGCACAGATTGGCGCCCCCACCGGCGGACCGAGGGATACCATACCACCATCACTGGTGAGCGCTTCTCCCAAAATAAACAGCGTGAATGTTACCGGCAACCGGATCACCCTCACCTTTAATGAATACATTGAGGTAAAAGAAGCGCAAACCAATGTTCTCATTTCTCCTTTCCCCAGGCGGCAGCCCCAGGTTGATTACAAATTAAAAACCGTAACGGTAAAACTGCGTGACACCCTGCTGCCCAATACCACCTACAGCATCAACTTCGGTAAAGCGATTGTTGATAATAACGAAGGAAATCCTTACAAGGATTTCACGTATGTGTTTTCAACAGGCAGCACGATTGATTCGCTGATGCTGGATGGAAAAGTATTGATTGCCGAAACCGGCAAAGCCGACAGTACTCTCGTTGTTTTATTATACCGCAATGCCGATGATTCCACGGTACAGAAAAGAAAACCCGATTACCTGGCAAGGCTTTCCGGCGATGGCAGCTTCAGCTTCCTGAACCTGCCGGCAGGAAAATTCAGGGTGTATGCACTGAAAGACGGGGACGGTGGAAAAACCTACAATTCAAAGAAAGAATTATTTGCCTTTGCTGATACAGATGTAATGGTGGGCGACAGCACCCCCCCCGTATTATTATATGCTTCGGCCCTGGAAAAAGAAAAACAGGCCGCCGGCAGTTCCAAACCACCGGTTGAAAAGAAGCTGCGTTTCTCCCTGCCGCCCACCTTCCAGTCGCAGGACCTGCTCACTCCTTTTGAAATCAGTTTCAATAAACCGCTTAAAAAATTCGATACCACAAAGCTGCACCTTGTTGATACCAGCTTTAAGCTCCAGTCTGCCGGCTGGCGCATCGACAGCAGCCGTACAAAAGTTACCATGCTGGTAAACTGGCAACCCGAATTTCCTTACCAGCTGGTGATGGATACCACGGCTTTTTCCGATTCGGCGGATAACCGACTGACCAAACAGGATACCATCCGTTTTGTAACCAAAAAGCCGGAAGACTATGGCAATGTGGTACTGCGGTTCAGTAATCTTAACCTGGCCAAAAACCCGGTGCTGCAGTTTGTGCAGGGCGAAGAGGTGAAGCTCAGTTTCCCGGTAAAATCGAATCAATGGAGCAACAAAATGATGTATCCCGGCGAATACGAAGTACGGATTTTGTACGACAGCAACCAGAACGGCCGCTGGGACCATGGCGATTATTCAAAAAAACTCCAACCCGAAAAGGTTACAGCCCTTCCGCAAAAACTTTCTGTACGGGCCAACTGGGATAATGAACGGGACATAAAGCTGTAATGGATAATTTTAATAGTTGATAACTGATCAGGATTCTCCCATAAACCGTTTCCATACTTCGAACTGCAATGAATTAAAAAATTTACCAATTATCCATTACCGCATTATCCATTAACTTTATTCCATGATTTTCTCCTCTTCTCTTTTAGAAAATGCGGTGAATGAATTTGCCAAACTGCCTGGCATCGGTAAAAAGACGGCCCTGCGCCTGGTGCTGCACCTGGTAAAACAGGATGCAGCGGAAGTAACGTTATTCAGCGATACGCTGGCCAAAATGAGGAATGAGATCAAATTCTGCAAACGCTGCTACAATATTTCCGATAAAGAACTCTGCAATATCTGCAGCAATCCCCTTCGCCGGCAGGATATGCTGTGCGTGGTGGAGAATATCCGGGATGTGATTGCCATTGAAAGCACCCAGCAGTTCAACGGCATCTATCACGTGCTTGGCGGCATCATTTCTCCCCTGGATGGCATCGGCCCCGAAGAACTGACCATTGATGCATTGGTTGACCGCATCAAAAAAGAAGAAACCACCGAGATCATCTTTGCCCTTAGTCCCACCATACAGGGTGACACCACTATTTATTATATCAGTAAAAAACTGTCCGCATCGGGCCCGGTGCCCGCCCCCGTAAAGATCACCACCATTGCCCGGGGTATTTCCTTTGGCGGCGAACTGGAATATGCCGATGAGATGACCCTTGCCAAAAGCATCAGCAACCGCATCCCCGTTGAAAATTTTATCCTCTCCGGCAGTTAACATAGCAACCTTTTTCGGTATGTTTCCGTTTCGTACTCTGCGATGAGTAAGAAAAAAATCCTTTTGTGGGCATTGCTTGCTGTTGGCCTCACTGGGGCGGCCGTAGGATATATGATCTGGAATAAACCGCACAAAGACGTGAAAGATGCGGATGCCTTACGTGTTGCGGCCACCGAACTGTATAACCGTTTCAGTACCGACTCGGCAAAGGCCAGATCCCTGTACACGGATAAAATACTTGAAATAAGCGGGGAGATCTCAAAGCTTTCGGTCAACCTGCAAAACCAGCAGATCATCCTGTTAAAAACACCCGTTACCGGCGCCTACGTCAATTGCACCATGGAAGAAAAAGCCGAAGGACTTAAAGAGGGCGCCCCTGTTCTGATCAAGGGAATATGCAGCGGGTACATGGGCGGAGACGCCGATATGGGCTTACCCGGCGATGTATTTATTGTACGAGGTTATCCATCCAATAAATAAGTTATTCATGAAAAAGATCAAGGCACTTGTCTTCCTGTTGTTTGTTTTTTGCCTGGGCGGAAAAGCCCAGCTGTATTTTACCAAAAACGGTTCTGTTTCTTTTTTCTCTTCCACTCCCATGGAAGACATCCGGGCCGGCAACAACCAGGTGATCAGCATTCTCAATACCGGCAGCGGAGAGATCCAGTTTTCCCTGCTCAACAATGCCTTTCATTTTAAAAAAGCCCTGATGGAAGAACACTTTAACGAAGAGTATATAGAAAGCGCCCAGTATCCCAAGTCTACCTTTAAGGGAACCATCAGCAACCTGAAGGAGGTAAATTTCAGTAAAGACGGTATATACAACATCACGGTATCCGGAAGCCTCAATCTTCACGGGGTAACCAAATCCATATCGGTGCCCGGCAAGCTAACCGTAAAGGGAAACAGCCTGTCGGCCAGTTCGGTATTTAAGATCAGGACCAAAGATTATAATATTAAAATCCCGGCGGCAGTAAAGAACAATATCGCCGAAACCGTTGAACTCACCGTAAACTGCAGTTACGAGAAGAAGTAAGCGGTTTTTGTCAAATCATTCCCATACACTATTTTTGTACCAGCTACAGGCGGATTTGTTTATTGTTCGGCCATAATCCTGGTGCCGCGTTTATCGAAGCATCGAAGGAACAGAACTAATAAACGTTACAAAACTCTTACATAGTTTTTCCGGCGTTTATTGATTCCATTGGCTTGCTTCATGCCTGTACCGTTTCGTTCACTATTAAATAACATGGGTATGGACATCCGTAAAGAATTAGAAAAGAGGATACTCATCATTGATGGGGCCATGGGCACCATGATACAGCGTCATAAACCCACCGAAGAAACTTATCGGGGCGAACGGTTTAAAGACTGGCCCTGCGATGTTAAGAACAACAGCGACATCCTCAACCTCACCCAGCCGCAGATCATCGAAGGCATTCACCGGCAGTACCTGGAAGCCGGGGCGGATATCATTGAAACCAACACTTTTGCCGGCACCTCCATTGCCCAGGAAGATTTTAAACTGGAAGAATTTGTATACGAGATAAACGTGGAAGGCGCCAAAATAGCCCGGAAGGCAGCAGATGAATACACGGCCAAAGATCCATCCAAACCAAGGTTTGTAGCGGGAGCCATCGGGCCGCTGAACAGAACCCTGAGCCTGTCACCCGACGTAAACAATCCCGGCTACCGGGCCGTTACCTTCGACCAGGTGGTGAATGCGTATTACGAGCAGGTGAAGGGATTGGTGGATGGCGGTGTTGACCTGTTCCTGATAGAAACCATCTTTGATACACTGAATGCAAAAGCAGCCATCTTCGCCATAAAAAAATATTATAAGGATACCGGTAAACCGGAATTGCCCATTTCCATCAGCGGCACCATCACTGATGCCAGCGGAAGAACGCTGAGCGGGCAAACGCTGGAAGCTTTTTATATTTCCGTGATGCATGCAAAACCTTTAAGCATCGGGCTCAATTGCGCTTTGGGTGCAAAAGAAATGCGCCCCCACATTGAAGAGTTGTCCCAGATTGCAAACTGTTATGTTTCTGCCTACCCCAATGCCGGCCTGCCCAATGCCATGGGCGAGTATGATGAACAGCCGGAGGATACCGGTCATTACCTGGAAGAATGGGCGCAGGAAGGCTGGGTAAACATCGTGGGCGGATGCTGCGGCACCACCCCGGATCATATCCGGCATATTGCGGAACATGTAATGAATATCAAACCTAGAGAGTTACCTGTTGTTGAAACAGAATTAGCGACCGCATAAGAATCATGAGCACAACCATCAAACCATACAGCCGGTTCAGCGGACTGGAACCGCTGATCGTTCGCCCGGAAACAAACTTCATCAATGTAGGTGAACGTACCAATGTAACCGGCAGTAAAAAGTTCGCACGGCTTATTAAAGAAAATAAGTACGAAGAAGCATTGAGCGTTGCCCGCCAGCAGGTGGAGAACGGCGCCCAGGTGATCGACGTAAACATGGACGATGCCCTGCTCGACGGTGTGCAGGCCATGACCACCTTCATCAACCTGCTGCAAAGCGAACCGGATATTGCTAAAATCCCGGTGATGCTCGACTCCTCCAAATTCGAAATCATCGAAGCAGGGCTGAAATGCATTCAGGGCAAATGCATCGTAAACTCCATCTCGATGAAAGAAGGAGAAGCGAAGTTTATTGAACAGGCCATTACCTGCCGCATGTACGGGGCTGCTGTTATTGTAATGGCTTTTGACGAAAAGGGACAGGCCGACACCAGGGACCGTAAAGTGGAGATCTGCCACCGGGCTTATAAAATCCTGACCAGGCAGGTGGGTTTCGATCCACAGGACATCATCTTCGACCCCAACATTTTTGCCATAGCAACGGGACTGGAAGAACACAATAATTATGGCGTTGACTTTATTGAAGCAACCAGGGAGATCAAGAAACTGATGCCGCTCACCAAAGTAAGCGGCGGTGTGAGCAACCTCTCTTTCTCTTTCCGGGGCAACGAACCCGTGAGAGAAGCGATGCATAGTGTTTTTCTGTATTATGCCATCCAGGCAGGGATGGACATGGGCATCGTAAATGCCGGCCAGCTGGTGGTGTATGATGAAATAGAACCCCGGTTACGGAATCTTTGTGAAGACGTAATCCTTAACCGGAATAACGACAACAATGAAGCCACTGAAAAACTGATCGCCTTTGCCGAAACCGTAAAGGCTACCGGTAAGGAAGAAAAGAAAGACGATGTATGGCGCAGCACGTCTGTTGAGGAAAGACTGAAACATGCGCTGGTGAACGGCATCACTGATTATATTGATGCCGACACGGAAGAAGCGAGGCAAAAATACCCAAGGCCGCTGGACGTGATTGAAGGCCCATTGATGGCCGGCATGGACGTGGTGGGTGATTTGTTCGGAAGCGGCAAAATGTTCCTGCCGCAGGTGGTGAAGAGTGCACGGGTGATGAAAAAATCTGTAGCCGTACTCACTCCCTATATTGAACAGGAAAAGGAAGACCGCAAACAGGCACACCTTGCGGCAGGAACTGTTAATGAAGAAGCGGCAGGAGCGGCAAAGATCCTGCTGGCCACCGTAAAGGGTGATGTGCATGATATCGGCAAGAATATCGTAGGGGTGGTTCTTGGCTGTAATGGTTATGAAATAAAAGACCTGGGCGTAATGGTGCCTGCCGATAAGATACTGGATGAAGCAGAAAAATTCGGGGCAGATATTATCGGCCTGTCCGGCCTGATCACTCCTTCACTGGATGAAATGGTGCATGTGGCACACGAAATGAAACGCCGCAATATGAAGCAGCCTTTGCTGATCGGCGGAGCCACCACTTCCCGCATGCATACCGCCGTAAAAATCGCCCCGCAGTATGACAAAGGTGTGGTGCATGTACTGGATGCATCCAGGAGTGTTACCGTGGCGGGGAACCTGCTTAATGATGAGCAGAAAAAAGACTTCCTGGCTGACATAAGAACTGAATATAAAAAACTGAAAGAAGACTTTGAGAATAAAAAACAGGTAAAACAATTCTTATCCTTTTCCGAAGCGCAAAAGAATGCCACTAGAATCAACTGGTCATTGTACCAGCCGGTTGCTCCCTCATTCACCGGGGCTAAACAATTCAGCAACTATGATCTTGCTGAAATAAGAAAATACATTGACTGGCAGCCCTTCTTCATTGCCTGGGAACTTCATGGAAAATTTCCGCAGATACTGAGCGATGAAAAAGTGGGCGTGGAAGCCACCAAGCTTTACCATGATGCCAATGCGCTGCTGGATAAGATCGTTGCGGAGAAATGGCTGACCGCCACCGGTGTCACAGGATTCTGGCCTGCATCCAAAGTAGCGCCGGATACCGTGGATGTGCTTTCACCGAATGGTGTTGTAAAACTGGAATTCCTCCGCCAGCAAATAAAAAAAGCAGATGGACAGCCAAATATTTCATTGGCGGATTTTATTGTGCCGGCAGAAGAAAAACAGCAGGATCATATCGGCGCATTCAGCGTAACCATCAAAGGCATTGAAGAACACATCAAAGGTTTTGAATCGCAGCACGACGATTACAATAAGATCATGCTGCAGGCATTGGCCGACCGGCTGGCCGAAGCGTTTGCTGAATGCCTGCATGAAAAGACAAGAAAAGAATTATGGGGTTACGAAAAGAACGAGCAGCTCAGCAATGAACAGCTGATCAAAGAAGAATACACGGGTATCCGCCCGGCGCCCGGGTATCCTGCCTGTCCGGACCATACAGAAAAATACAAACTGTTCAGCCTGCTGGGTGGTGAAGAAATCACCGGTATCCACCTGACTGAATCGCTGGCCATGTATCCCGCTGCCAGTGTGTGCGGCTGGTATTTTGCCAATCCTGAAAGCAAATACTTCGGCGTGGGTAAAATCAATGAAGACCAGCTGAAAGATTATGCCGCAAGAAAAAAAATGAGCCTGGAAGAAATCACCCGCTGGCTAAGGCCGGTGCTGGAATAAACAATCAGGTAAGCCGGTTAAGTTCCAGCCGGTTGATGATATTAAAGACCAGCAGGATGGTAAGAAAATAATCTTTGATCTCTTCCTTATCCCGCAGTCCTTTCCGGGGCGGCTCCAGGAGGTTTTCCTCAAAGGGAACAGCGATGTAGCATTTCCCGTTTACAAAAGACAGCACCATTTCCCTGTCCAGCTTTTCCCGTATCAGCAGGATATGATCCATCATGTGATAGGAAAGAATGAGCGATGCTTCCTCCACGCTGGTGGTATAAACAGAATAATACCGGTTGAATGCTTCGTGCCCGGTATTCACCCGCTGAACCTGCGGCAGTGGAAACATGCGGTAGTGTTCGTCGGCCATGCTGGAAGGAAGCTGGGAATTTCCTTTGGCCCACAGGTATGTTCCGCCGGTAAAAGACGGGTTGATCCGGGCGCAGAAGAATAAGCCCTTGAAAATATAAGATACCCCGGCGGCGTCTTCCACCCATGATTTCACTTCCGAACAGTGGAACGACAGGCCGTTGTACACACTTTCCCAGTAATCATCCCCGTCGAAATGAGTAAAGCGGCGCCGGAACAGCCCGCTGGACTTATACTCTTTTTTTGAAACAAAACCCATGGGCTTGTATATGGCCGATGGATAGATATACGTGATGATGGGTCCGATGATCTTCTCTTTGAAATTATCCGTATACCGGTCGGAATACCTGGCTGAAAAATAAACCCCCACAATGCACATAATGAGCATGGCCACCGCCAGGATGTGCCCGATGGGAAGCAGTTTGACATAATACAACAGGAAACAGGTCACCATCCCGATGGCAGTGAAATACGTGAAGCGCTTCCAGTTGGACGCAGCGGATTCGTCGTGATTCAGTTCTTCCAGGCTGGGCTGGATCCTGATGGTATAGAAATCCTCAAAATTCTTTATCTCATCCATATTCGGGTACTGAATTTATTTCTTTTTTGTAACTATGCACTGTTAATATTTACAACGGTTTCATATGCGTATCATCTCATACAATGTAAACGGCATTCGTGCTGCGTTAAAGAAAGGATTTATCGATTGGCTCAAAACAAACCCGGCCGATATCATCTGCCTGCAGGAAACAAAAGCCAATAAAGACGATGTTGATGTCAAACAGCTGGAAGCGCTGGGTTTTCATCATTTCTGGTTCAGTGCACAAAAAAAAGGATACAGTGGCGTAGCCGTATTTTCTAAAAAGAAACCGGATAATGTGGTGTATGGTAATGGCCATTCGCCCAGCGACGATGAAGGCCGGGTGATCCAGCTTGATTTCGGCGATATCCGCCTCATCAATGCCTATTTCCCCAGCGGTACCAGCGGTGATGAACGCCAGCAGTTCAAATATGTGTGGCTGGATGAGTTTCATGCATACCTGAACAAACTGAAAAAGAAATTCCCTAAGATCGTGCTGGTGGGTGATTACAATATTGCTCATAAAGAGATCGATATTCACGACCCGAAAGGCAACAAGAACAGCAGTGGTTTTTTGCCCGAAGAACGGGAATGGCTCAGCAAATTCCTCGACAGCGGCTGGGTAGATACCTTCCGGGAGTTTCACCCCGAACCGCACCGTTACAGCTGGTGGAGCCAGCGGTTTCCGTCGGTGAGGCTGAACAACAAAGGCTGGCGCATAGATTATATCACCGTAACCGAGCCCCTGCGGAAACAGGTAAAGGATGCCGATATCTTTCCGGATGTGAAGCACAGCGATCATTGTCCCATTTATGTTGAGATAAAAGAAAAGTAATGATCATCTACAACGTCACCATCAAAGTACAGGAATCCATTAAGGCAGAATGGCTGACCTGGCTGAAAGCAGAGCATATCCCTGAAGTGATCGCTACCGGCTGTTTTACCCATGCCGTGATCCTGCAGTTGCTGGAAGTAGATACCTCCGAAGGTCCCACGTATGCCATCCAGTACCATGCTGAAAGCAAGGGCTTATACAACAATTACATCGAAAACCATGCACCCGGGATGCGCCGGAAAAGCTTTGATAAATGGGGCGACCGGTTCATTGCTTTCCGGTCGGTGATGCAGGTTGTTAACTAAATGTGCAAAACAAACCGTCTTCATTTTTTTGTATTCCTCCCGCTTTTTATACCCCGTAAAAACCGCACGGGCAGAGGATTTCAGCGGCGGCAATCCTGAAATCCTTTACTGTAAAGGGTTTTATTGATTCTTCATTCCGCTGCCGGAAAATTTACGGAGGCCGGCATCAGGCAGAATCCTTGTCAAATGCGGTTTTCAGCCAATCACTACAAAAAAGAAAATTCACAAAAAAAATTTTGTTGCAATCAAAAACCGTATATATTTGTCGCACATTAAAATTCAAAAAAAATTATCATGAACAAAGCTGAATTGATTTCAAAACTTGCTGATGATGCAGGTATTACAAAAACTCAGGCAAACGATGCTTTAGATTCTTTTGTAGAAGCAGTAACTAAAACATTAAAAGGTGGCGGTAAAGTAACATTGGTTGGATTTGGTACTTTCTCTGTATCAAAAAGAGCTGCCCGTAACGGCCGCAATCCTCAAACAGGTGCTGTGATCAAAATCAAAGCAAAAAAGGTTGCCAAGTTTAAAGCCGGTAAGGAATTATCAGCTAAACTGTAATGGTGTATCTACCACATTAAAAAGCAAGGCGCCGAGGCACCTTGCTTTTTTTGTACATTCTTATTTTATTATTCACTCAATTTAAATTCATTGTATGGGACGTGGTGATAAAAAAACCAAAAAGGGGAAAATCTCCAAAGGGTCATTTGGTAAATCAAGACCGGCTAAAAAAGTAACAAAGGCAGCACCAAAGAAAAAAGCGGCTGCTAAAAAGAAAGCTTAAGTAACCGGGAATTAGTAATTGTACAAGGCCGGCTCCTCCGGAAGCAATTACTAATTCCTTTTCATTTCAGGGCGCCAGCCGTTCAATCTTCCAGGCATTGCTACCGGTATGCGTATATAAAATCCGGTCGTGCAGCCTGTTTGGCCGCCCCTGCCAGAACTCAACCTTTTCGGGCTTTACCCGGTATCCTCCCCAATGCGGCGGCTTGGGAATTTCCCCGTGTTTGAACCGCTCCATATAATATTCGTAGGTTTCTTTCAACCAGGCCTTACCGGCTACCACCAGGCTTTGTGGTGATGCCCAGGCTCCTATCTTGCTGCCATCAGGCCGGCTGTTGAAATAGGCAATGCTTTCTTCCGTGGTTATTTTTTCTGCCACGCCCGTAATCCGTACCTGGCGCTCCAGTTCCTTCCAGAAAAACACCAGGCAGGCATTGGCATTATGAGCCAGTTCATTTCCCTTTTGGCTGTTGTAATTGGTAAAGAATACAAACCCGTTTTCATCAAATCCTTTCAGGAGGACTATCCGTGCAGCAGGTATTCCCTTTTCATCCACGGTTGCCAGGGTCATGGCATTTACTTCGTAGATATCACTTTTCAGCGCATCGTCCCACCAGCGGCTGAATTGAGCACACGGGTCGGCAGACACGTCTGATTCGTGCAGGGCTTGTTTTTTATATTCGGTACGTATATCGGCTATGGGCAGCATGTGTGTTTATTATACCGTAAAGTTCCTCCAATTGATACAAATAAAAAAGACCTGCGGTGCAGGTTTGGGCGGAGGCTGCATATAAAATCACCCGTTAAATTCACGCAGGTACTTTTGCGACTCCATTGCTTTAACCCGCTCTTTCAGGTCATCCCGCTCCAGGGTCATATTTTCCAGCCTGCTTTCCAGTTCAGCCAGCTTTGAAGCGGCCTGCTGCAACTGGCTGTTCCGCTGGTTCACTTCAGCCAGCTGATATTTTATATCCTCATATTGGGTTTGAAGATAGGCATATTGTTGTGCCAGGTCGTCTATTTTGAACTGAAGTTTACTGGCCTCATTGAGTTCCTGTTTCAGATCGAGGGCCCGCTCTTCGGCGCCTTTTATCTGCAGTTGTTTCTGCCCGATGGTGTCCTCCATGCTTTCAATTTCAGAGAGCCTCCCTTCAAGGTCGCTTCGAAGGGAAGTGGCATTGGCCAGCTCCGCCCGCAGATTGTCCAGCTCCTTTTCCCGTTCGGCAAGCACCAGGTTCAGGTCTTCTATCTGCACCTGCAGGCTATCGTTGGCCGAAACCAGTTTTTTTATCTGTTCCTCTGTAAACATGGTCGTTTTATTGCCCCATAATGGGGTTGGTTCAATATTATAGGATTTGGCCTCTAAAAACAAGAAAACCAGCCCTTTTTTGTACCTTTTAAGCAATAATTTTCTCTGGGGCAGCGTATAGGATTATCCGGGTATCTACCAGATTAAATGCCCGGTGTAAACTTAGCAATAATTGACCGAAGACGAACTCATACGAGGATGTTTAAGGGGGGAACCTTCCTGTCAAAAGGAGGTCTTTCACCGTTTCGCCAGTCGTATGCTCGGCGTATGCCATCGGTATGCCCGGAACAGTGCAGATGCGGAGGACATCTTACAGGATGCATTTATTAAAGTATTTGATAAGATACACCAGTTTAAATCTGAAGGTTCTTTTGAAGGCTGGATACGCAGAATCGTGGTGAATACAGCATTAAAAAAATATTCCTTACGGCGCTATGAGAAAGAGGTGGTGGGTTATGAGATTAAAGACAAGGATGAAAGCGGGATGGAACCCTCTGCGTACAGCCACCTGAGCGAAAAAGACCTGCTTGACCTGATCAACAGCCTGCCCGACGGTTACCGGGTGATTTTTAATTTATACGTGATAGAAGGATTTCAGCATGATGAGATAGCCGACATGCTGGGCATTCAACCAGGCACCAGCCGCAGCCAGCTGGTAAAAGCCCGGAGCATGCTGCAGAAACAGTTAATACAATTACAAAAAGTGGCGGTATGAGCAACAGCCAGCAATTTGATAAATATGTGAAAGAGCAGTTCAGCAACTATGCTCCCGATGTGCACCCGCGCATCTGGGAAAATATTGCTGCCCGCAAGGAAAAAAAGAAACCGGCCGGTTTCTGGCAGTTGCTTGCCGGTAACCGGAGCAGAATCATACTCGCTGCCTTGTTACTTGCGGTAAGTACGGGTACAGGCTGGTGGTATTATAACAGCACCCATTCTGCAACCGCTCCTGTTTCTTCATCCGCATCAAAGGAATCATCCTGCAAAACAACAGCTGATGAAAAAAACAATCCAGTTCAAGGTCAGCAGCCGGTTACTGTAAGTGAACAGCCTGTAACAGGCAACACGGTTGACGCTGCTTCCGGTCCGGATAAGCAGAACACCGCCGGTTCTGTCCTTACCAATACAGATCTTCCGGCAACAGCCGGCACGTCTGGTAACAATGATGCCGGAACAGGGCCCGGCAAAAAAGCTGCGGCAAACACCCGGTCAGTAAGCGCATCCGGTAAACTGCGTATTGATAACGGATCGGTGCAGGCAGATACTGAATCCGCATCAACAGGAATAAATGAAAACATTTCCCGTTCTGCTAAAAA
>DMRT01000092.1 GCA_003455235.1 Chitinophagaceae bacterium | reverse complement strand
GCGGAACCGGTGGCCATATTTTCCCGGCCATTGCCATTGCAAACGCCATCCTCAGGCAGGACCCACAAGCAGAAATACTGTTTGTGGGAGCCAAAGGAAAAATGGAAATGGAAAAAGTGCCGCAGGCAGGATTTAAAATTGAAGGATTGGACATCGCAGGATTCAACCGGAGTTCTTTGATAAAAAATATAGGACTGCCTTTTAAGCTGATCAAAAGCTTTATGCAGGTAAGAAAGATATTCAGGGATTTTCAG
Source organism: Chitinophagaceae bacterium (assembly GCA_003455235.1). Classification (GTDB taxonomy): domain Bacteria; phylum Bacteroidota; class Bacteroidia; order Chitinophagales; family Chitinophagaceae; genus Ferruginibacter. The sequence goes on along the minus strand of DMRT01000092.1, from coordinate 3,218 downwards.
CCCACGGCCGTGATCGGGGTGGGCGGTTATTCCAGTTTCCCGGTATTGCGCTTTGCACAGTCGAAGAAGATACCCTCTTTCATTCACGAGAGTAATTCATTCGCCGGGAAAGCAAATATCATGTTGGGAAGAAATGCAACAAAAATATTTGTGGCAAGCGATGGAATGGAAAAATTTTTTCCGGCAGCTAAGATCATGGAAACGGGTAACCCGGTGAGGGCCTCTATTTGCGATAGCCGGCTGAACCGTGAAGAAGGAATAAAATTCTTCGGCCTGGACCCGGCAAAAAAAACAGTTCTTTCCATTGGCGGAAGCCTGGGAGCAAAAAGCATCAACGAGTCATTAGATAAAGCCATCGATGATTTTGGTCTTAATAACCTGCAACTCATCTGGCAAACAGGCAAGCCGTATGCGGCAAAAGGAAAAGAAAGAGCAGAAGGAAGAACCAATGTGTGGGCAGGCGATTTCATCACACAAATGGAATACGCCTATGCCGCCGCCGACCTGGTTATCAGCCGGAGCGGAGCCATGGCAATCGCTGAACTCTGTGTAATGAAGAAAGCCGTGGTTTTTGTACCCTTCCCGTATGCAGCAGAAGACCACCAAACGGTGAATGCACAAAATTTAGTTAATAAAAACGCCGGCATAATGATAAAAGACAGTGAGGCGTTAAATGGGTTGGTCCCGGCGGTTGTGGCTTTATCAAAAGATGAAAACAGGCAGGCCGAATTAAAGAACAACATTGGCAGGCTGGCAGTGCTGAATGCCGATGAGATCATTGCAAAGGAAATTTTGAAACTGGTTTAATGGTAAATATCAACGACATAAAACGGATTTATTTTTTAGGTATCGGTGGTATCGGGATGAGTGCACTGGCCAGGTATTTTAATTCGAGAGGTGTGGCTGTAAGCGGGTACGACAGAACAGAAACGGTATTGACCAAGCAACTGGTAAAAGAAGGAATACAGGTTCATTACGAAGATAATATTGAACTCATTGACAAAGATGCAAACCTGGTGGTATATACACCAGCCATTCCGAAAGATCACCGGGAATTGAATTATCTCCTCGATAATAAATATACGGTGGTAAAGCGGAGCGATGTACTGGGCATGATCACCAACAGCTCTTTTAATATCTGCGTGGCGGGGACACATGGAAAGACAACCACCAGCACCATGGTGGCACATATACTGCGTGACAGCGGTTATGGATGCAATGCCTTCCTGGGAGGAATTGCTGCCAACTATAACAGTAATTTCTGGAGTCATGAAAAAAATGTGTGCGTGGTGGAAGCGGATGAATACGATCGTAGTTTTTTGAAATTAAGTCCCGACACAGCGATTATCACCGCCATGGATCCGGATCACCTGGATATCTATGGCACGGCAGAAAACGTGGAGCAGGCCTTCATAGATTTTTCGGCCCGGGTGAAAACAGGCGGGTTGCTGCTGAGTAAATATGGATTGAAAAGAGGCAATGAGCTGAAAGCGGCCAATCACCTGTATTATCATCTTGATGATGAGAAAGCAGATGTTCATGCGGCAGATATTCAGATAGGTAATGGAAACTACCGGTTTAATGTGGTTGCCAGGGATTGGCAGGTGAAGGAAGTGGTGCTGAATATGGGGGGCATGCATAATATAGAGAATATGGTGGCCGCTGTTGCCGTGGCAAAGAGCCTGGCAATAGAAGATCAGAAGATAAAGGCGGCCGTAAGTTCTTTCAAAGGAGTAAAGCGTCGGTTTGAATTCATCGTAAAAAAAGATGAGCAGGTGTTCATTGATGATTATGCCCATCACCCCGATGAATTAAGGGCGCTGATAACCGGGGCAAAGAAAATGTTCAGCGGCATGAAGTGCACGGTTATTTTTCAGCCGCACCTGTTCAGCCGAACCCGGGACTTTGCCGATGGATTTGCAGAAAGCCTGGACCTGGCCGATGAGCTCATTCTGCTGCCCATCTACCCGGCGAGAGAACTGCCAATAGAAGCTGTAACGAGTGAGATGATCTTGGGAAAAATGAAGAAGGACAATAAGAGAATACTTGATAAAGCAGCATTGACAGGCTGGATAAAGAATAATCAAACAGAATTACTGATCACAGCCGGGGCCGGAGACATTGACACCCTGGTGGAGCCGATAAAGCAAATACTGGAAAGCAACAGTGGAAAATAAGAAACGATACAGCATCAAGAATATCCTGCTGGTAACAGGCTGGGTATTGCTGGGCGCCGGTTCGGTGGTGCTGCTGGTGGCGGCTATCCAGAAAAAAGATGCCAAGCTTTGCTGGGACATTAAAATAAATATCCAGGGAGCTGATATCAACCTGTTTGTTGACGAGGCAGATATCATGCATTCCATCCGGGCCATTGAGCAGGGCAATCCTGTTGGCAAGCCCATCGGTTTGTTCAACCTGAAAAAGATGGAAACGGAACTGGAAAAGAATATCTGGGTAAAGTCGGCCGAACTGTTCTTTGATAATAATGAAGTGCTGAAGGTAAACGTGCAGGAAAGAGAGCCGGTGGCCAGGGTGTTTACAACCGGCGGTAATACATTTTACATCGATGAGGAGCTCACGATGCTGCCGCTGAGCGATAAGTTCTCGGCCCGCCTGCCGGTGTTCACCAATTTTCCTTCCGACACAAAAGTTCTTTCAAAAGCAGATAGCCTGCTGCTGCATGATATAAAGAACGTAAGCCTGGCCATTCAGAAAGATTCATTCTGTACGGCATTGATTGACCAGGTAGACATAACCGCGGCCCGTGAATTTGAAATGATGCCGAAAGTAGGTAACCAGCTTATCCGTTTTGGTAATGGAACAGAGGCTGAAGAAAAACTGGAAAAACTACAGCTCTTTTACAAACAGGTAATGCCGGCTGCCGGATGGAATATGTACAGCGTGATCAATGTGCAGTATAAAAACCAGGTGGTGGCAAAGAAGCGTGGCCAGGAAGATATAGCCGCTGATGCACAGCGCTCCCTGCAGATGATGCAGCTGATCGCCGAGCGGGCACAGCAACAGGCAAATGATTCATTACAGATAATCCAGCAGGATAATGAACGCAATTCGGTAGACAGCACCATGATCCAGCAGTCCATCGAGCGGGAAGAGTCTGCACAACCATCCAATACTTTTGAAAAACCGAAACCACAGGAAGATGACGGAGCAAAGCCGGCCGCTTCAACCGCAGGCGCTGTATCCACAGCAAAGACTCC
>DMRT01000049.1 GCA_003455235.1 Chitinophagaceae bacterium | reverse complement strand
GTTTTTGTGGCCGTATGGCTGGTAGTGCTGATTGGTATGATAGCCGTGGTGCAGGTCTATGTGTTGCAGCTGGGCTGGTACTGGAGTGCGGGGTACAGTATCGTGCTGCTTATTGCACCGCTGGTATGGATACTTCGCAAGCTTTACCAGGCGCAGGTCCCGGCAGATTATCATAAATTAAGCACCGTTATTAAACTGGTGATGCTGGCGGGATTGGTTTCCATGATCTTTTTTAAAATTTATTCATAGCAGTAGCAGCCTATGCAAAAAATCATTCTCGCTTCACAATCGCCACGCCGCAAACAATTACTGGAATGGGCCGAAGTTCCTTTCGAAATACAGGTACAGGAAACCGACGAATCTTACCCGGCCACGCTTACCGTGGAAGAGACAGCCATCCACATTGCCCGCAACAAAGCATTGGCAATAAAAGCATCTGCCGCTCCCGGCAAACCCATCCTGGCAGCCGATACCATCGTGGTGCTCAACAGTGAAATCATCGGCAAGCCCAAAGACAGGGATGATGCCATTGCTATTCTTTCAAAACTATCAGGGCAGCATCACAAAGTGATTACGGGGGTTGTTATTTTATCCGGCAGCAGCGAGATTGCATTTGCCGAAACAACCGATGTGGAGTTTCATGAGCTCAGCAAAGCACAACTTGAATTTTACGTAGATCAATATAAGCCGTATGATAAGGCCGGCGCCTATGCCATCCAGGAGTGGATCGGCGTGGTGGGCATTAAATCCATCAAAGGCGATTTTTATAACGTGATGGGATTGCCGGTGAGCAGGGTGGTGAGGGCGTTGGAAAAGGTTTGATGTTTGATGTTGAAAAAAGCGTTTGTCCGGGGGGGAATTAACCCCTTTTATCAGGTAAATCGCTGAATAACTTCAACCCTCAAACTTTATAAGTAATGACCGAGCGCCTGCTTCAATTCATCTGGCAGTTTCAATACTTCAATTCCAAACAGCTTACCACTGCAGAAGGGGAAAGCCTGCAGGTAATACAACCAGGCATTTACAACAGCAACCAGGGGCCCGACTTCACCGATGCCAAGATCCGTCTGGGTAAAACCGTTTGGGCCGGCAGCATCGAACTGCATATCTGCAGTTCGGGGTGGAACAATCACGGCCATAGCCAGGATCCAAACTTCAATAATGTAATTCTGCACGTGGTGTGGGAACACGATACCGGCACCGGCCTTCCTTTTTCCACGCTGGTGCTGCAGGATAAAGTACCAAAAATTCTGCTGAGCAGGTATGAAGAATTAATGAATACCGGTTCGTTCATTCCCTGCGGAGGAAATATCCGGCAGGTGAATACAATTACCTGGGTTGCGTGGAAAGAACGCCTGCTGATAGAAAGGCTGCAGGTAAAAACAACAGGCATCTTCAAATTCCTGGCGGCAACCAATAACCACTGGGAAGAAACATTGTGGTGGCTGATGGCAAAAAATTTCGGGGCGAAGCTGAACAGCACCGCATTTGAAGCCATTGCCCGGTCGGTACCATTCAGCCTGGTTGCCAAACACCGTCACCAGCTTCTGCAGCTGGAAGCCCTGCTGTTTGGTCAGGCAGGCCTGCTGGAAACTATTTTTGAAGAAGCCTATCCCTGTACACTGCAGCGTGAATACCGCTTTCTTCAGCAAAAATACAAACTAAAACCCGTCAGTACCCGGCTGGTTCTTTTACGGATGCGGCCTTCTAATTTTCCAACTATACGGCTGGCCCAGCTGGCCATGTTGCTGCATCAATGCAGTCGCCTGTTTTCTCTTATAAAGGAATCCCCTGGTCCGGAGCCGGTTACTAAAATGCTATCCGTTACCGCCAGCGAATACTGGAATACCCATTATGTGTTTGGCGAAACCTCCCGGTTCAAAAAGAAACATACGGGTAGCCAAATGCTTCGCAGCCTGCTCATCAATACGGTGGTGCCCCTTGTATTTGCGTATGGTTTATGGCAGCATGAACAGGCGTATAAAGACAAAGCGCTCCGGTGGCTGGAAGAAACAGACGCCGAACAAAACAGTATTACTGATGGGTTTGCTTCCCTGGGAGTACCCAATACAAACGCTTTTGACTCGCAGGCTTTGTTACAGCTGAAAAATACCTATTGCGACCGGAAACGCTGCCTCGATTGTGCAATAGGCAATAAACTGCTCAGGAGCTGATGGATGGTCTGATCAACTGGCATTACTGTAAAAGCATTCAAGAAGATTATGCCCACCGGTATTCAACATTGGCCTGGATATCGGGGTGCAGGCTTTTCATAACCGGGCAGTTGTCGCCGGTCCGTTCTAAAACGATCCTGTCTTTTTCATCAAGCTGAAGGGTGGAGGGAAGTTGAAGGATTACATCAATCCTGCCGATGCGCCTTGGGTCGCTCAGCATATGCTTGGTAACCGAAATAGAGGTATTGGCCAGGTCGATATTCATGTCCTGTGCCCGGATGCCCATGGTGGTGATGATGCAGGTTGCCAGGGCCACACAAACGGTGTCGGTTGGACTGAAGCGTTGGCCCTTGCCGCGGTTATCCGTGGGAGCATCCGTTTCTATTACGGTGCCGCTTTGCAGGTGGGTGCATTCGCAACGGAGATCACCTTTGTAAAGGATGGAGGCAGTCATTTGTTAAAATTTATTATTTAAGGAGTTTATGCGTGTAAATGCAGCGGTTCTTGCCGCAAATGTATCATCTTTACTGACGACACCCTATTTTTGCATAAATTTACGACAGTAAAAAGCTTACATGAAAAGAATCGTGATCCTCACCGCCCTGGTCAGTTTGTCGCTTGCTGTTTTTGCCCAGCAAACAAACAAAAACACCCGTAAAACCAGGAAGGAAGAGAAACGGGCAAAGGTCAATGCCATGATCAGGGCCGAGGAAGAAGGGGTGATTGCCTACAAAAAGCATTTTTTATTCGGCGTAAAGCTGGTATCCGATGGGTATGGTTTATTCTTTGAAAAAGGTTATGCCAAATCGGTGAAGCGATCCATGCTGTACCAGGTTGAAATAAGCGAACGCAAACACCAGAAAGAAGAGAAGCAAAGCAACCCCCTGGCATCTACCGCCCCGCTGATCTATGGCAAGCTGAATTATTTTTACCCGGTAAAACTGGGTGTGCAACTGCAATACCTGCTCGGCAACAAAAGCAATAAGAACGGGGTGGCCATTACCGGTAATATTGGCGGTGGCCTGGCGCTCGGACTTTTACGGGCCTATGAAGTGGAAGTGGATAAGGCCGGGCAAAGAACCTATGTGCGGTATGATTCGGAAGACAGCCTGCTTTTTGTGAACGGGCCGTATTATGGCGGGCCGAATTTAGGAAGGGGATGGAACCACCTGAAGATGACGCCCGGTCTATATATAAAACCGGCACTCCGGTTCGACTATGGTCGTTTTAACGACCTGGTATCTGCATTGGAAGTGGGTGTTACCGGTGAGTTTTACGCAAAGAAGATCCCCCAGATGCTGTACAATAAACAAAAACAGTTTTTTTTCACGGCATTTGTGGCCGTGGAGTTTGGACGAAGAAAATAACATTATTACCACCTATATTTTTCCGGATGACCGAATTACCCGTAATCGACGGAGTTGTTGAGCAGAAACCCAAAAAGCCGAACTGGCTGCGGGTAAAATTACCCATCGGTGAAGAATACCGCCACGTGCGGAATTTAGTTGATACCCATAAACTGCACACGATCTGCGAAAGCGGCAACTGTCCCAACATGGGCGAATGCTGGGGCGAAGGAACCGCCACGTTCATGATACTCGGCAATATCTGCACCCGCAGCTGCGGGTTTTGCAATGTAGCAACGGGCCGGCCACTGGAAGTGGACTGGGATGAGCCGCAGCGGGTGGCAGAAGCCATTAACCTGATGAAGGTGAAACATGCGGTGATTACGTCTGTTGACCGGGATGAGCTGAAAGACGGTGGTTCTATCATCTGGTACAACACCATCAAGGCAGTAAAGGCTCTGAACCCGGAAACCACACTTGAAACACTGATTCCCGATTTTAAAGGAGAAAAAGAAAACATACAGCGGGTGATAGAGGCGGCCCCGGAAGTAGTGAGTCATAATATTGAAACAACCGAACGCCTTACCCGGCAGGTGCGCATTCAGGCCAAATACCGGCGCAGCATGGAAACGCTGCGTATACTCAAAGCAGGGGGCATGCGTACCAAAAGCGGTATCATGCTGGGCCTGGGTGAAACAAAAGAAGAAGTGATACAAACACTGAAAGACCTCAAAGAAAGCCGGGTGGATGTGGTGACCATCGGGCAATATCTACAACCCACTAAAAAACATTTACCCGTTGCCCGTTTCGTTCATCCCGATGAATTCGCCGAATTCAGGGAAATCGGGTATGACCTTGGTTTTGATTATGTGGAAAGCGGCCCGTTGGTTCGTTCTTCTTATCACAGCGAAAAACATGTGATACCCGGGTGGGGGCGTGCCCGGTGGCAGGAAGAAAAAAATCAATAAACTTATTTCCCCAACCAGTCTTTAAAACCGTTTACCCGTTCGCGGCTTACGATGGTTTCTGCAAGTGCGGCTGGCTGTACTTCTATCTTTAATCGTCCGCCGAGCCAGGTATGTACTTTTTTTACGGCTTCAATATTTACCAGCAGGTGCCGGTTAATGCGGTAGAAATCGCCGGGATGTAATTGTTCTTCCAGTTGTGAAAGATTGCTTTCCAATAGGTACTTTGTCCCATTGAAGTCTACGGCATAACAAAGTTTTCCGTCTGCAAAACAATAGGCCACCGAGCCTGTCTTCAGGTAGCTCAGCTGCTGACCTCTTTTAATGAGCAAACGTTCCTTGTACCTGGCAGCGTTCATCTCCTGCACCAGCTTCAGCAGTTTTTCCGGGTAGTTGCTGTTCTTTTTCTGGTATAGCTTCCGGAATTTGGCCAGGGCCTGTTCCAGTTCGTTTTCATCGATCGGCTTAAGCAGGTAATCGATGCTGTTCACCTTAAATGCTTTTAACGTGTACTGGTCAAATGCGGTGGTAAAAATGACGGGCGCTGAAATAGCAGCCTGCTCAAAGATGTCGAAACTCAGCCCGTCGGCCAGCTGGATGTCCATAAAGATAAGATCGATCCCGTCTTCGGCGGATATAAGGTACCGTACGGCTGACTCCACGCTGTCGAGCCTGTTCAGTACCACCAGGTCACTGTCCAGGTTCAGGAGCATTTTCTCGAGCCTGTTGGCGGCCGGTGTTTCGTCTTCTATAATGAGTACCCGCATGTCAATGTTCAATGAGTGGAATGGAAACGGTGAAACTGTTTTCATCTTCGGTCACCTTCACCTCTTCATCGCCCAGGAGTTTATACCGGTTGCGTATATTGTTGAGCCCGATGCCGGTGGATTCGCTCACCTGCTTCTTTACCTGCAGGTTATTGCTCAGGACCAGACTTCCGTGGTCGGTAAAAACATCTATCTGTAAAGGCTTGTCGGATGAAACGACATTGTGTTTGATGGCATTCTCCATCAGTATCTGCAGCGAAAGGGGAACGATCTTCCGGTTCATTTTTTCTTCGGGGATATTAATATGTACTTCCAGGTTATTGCCAAACCTTGTTTTCAGTAGGAAGCTGTAGGCATGCAGTACTTCCAGTTCATCTTTGAGTGAAATGCTTTTTTCATCCTTTACTTCCAGGATATGACGGTATACTTTGGACAGCTGCTGAACGAAGTCCACCGCATGCTTCGGGTTTTCGGGTATCAGCGAACTGAGGGTGTTCAGGTTGTTGAAAAGAAAATGAGGATTCACCTGTGTACGTAATGCGTTCAGCTGTGCCTGCAGGCTTTCCCGTTTCAGCATTTCAGTTTCTTGCACAGAATCTTTCAGTGCATGCATGAAATAGATGCTTTCGTAAATGCACATGATTGTAATTACACAAAACACATCAGCCGCTGTTCTGTTGATTAGCTCATCGGTATCAAAAAGGGCAATGCTGCCACCCGAATATATAAACCGCACAATGATGAAATGAAGCAGGTTATCGCCTGCAATGGTAAAGCCCAGCATGGCAGATGACTGAATGAAAAGCCGCTTGCGTACCTGTTTAAAAAGCGGGTAACGGGTGCGGCACCATATCAGGATATACCGGGCACCTGCCCAAAGGAGGGTTACCACCACAAACGTGATAATATATTGTGACCAGCTTAAGTAGGGCTGCCGGTTGAAACGGCAGCCAAAGAATACAATGGGAACAATAAAGCTGAGTACAGGAATTGCAAAAAGCATCAAGGGAAAATCATTGAACGCTATTTTGCAATGGGTCCTTTTCATGCAGTAAAGATATAAAATAGGCCGGGCTTACAGGATATCGGACCAGCGGGATCAGTTGTTGTTGAAAATATCAACGGCTTCCTGCAGCCGGGCAATGTCTCCGTTCACCGATTTTGCTTTTTCAACGGCGGGGGCGCATACGGCCAGGTCGGTATTGATGAATGCCTCCAGGGTCTTTTTATTCAGCAGTTTCAGCTTGTTACCGGCGTACACAAAATAATCACCGATTTTTCCTTCGGTGCCATTGTTTACAACGGCTTCAGTACCGTTATAGGTAAGGCTGCCGGATGCATTGCTGGCTTTTTGCAAAAAGTTCATCTTGCCGGTACTGAGCGGTTTAAAGAAATCACCGCCGATACAGATATACGGGGTGCCATCTACTTTTACGGCATTCAGCTGGCTGCCGTTGTAGGTTTTCTTTGCACCTTTTGCATCAATGAAAACCACCGAAGCCGATTTCTTGATATTGTCTTTGATATATCCTTCGCTTACCGAACCATCCCCGGTTGTAACGGATCCCTTTACAAAGCCGGCGGGTATATCCTGGGCAAGTACAGGAGAAAAAACAGTGGCCAGCAGGGTGGCCATCATTAACAATTTTACTTTCATGGCGATTATTTTAATTGGTTATAAAAATGAGTGCGATTAAATTTGATTACAAGGCTAACCGATATAATAATATCTTCATAGCAGAAAGGAGTGGACTGCAGAAAAAGAGGAGTGAACCGCATTTAACGATCATCATATGAATACCCGTAAACGGTTTTTTGTTCAGTTGTTTGCCCTTTTACCGGCAACGGCCTGTACCCAGGTAAAATGGGTAAACGTTGATTCATTGTACGGTCCGCTGCCTGGGTCTGTGCATGTTTTTAAAACCACCGATTCGCTGGAAGGGAAACCATTTATTGCGTATTATGTAAGGGCAGGGCTTACTGACAGGAATATTGCTTTTACAGTTGATACCACACTGGGAAGAAGGCTGACACCTTCTAAATTCTATGAGAAGAACGATAAGCCCTTGCTGCTTGTAAACTGTACCTTTTTTAACTTTGATAAAAACCAGAACCTGAACCTGGTGATAAAGGAAGGCAACCTGGTTGGTTATAATAATCATTCAATTCCGATGAGGGGCAGGGATACTTTTCAATACCGTCACCCCCTGGCCAGCGCCATTGGTATCAGCAAAAAAAGAAAAGCAGATATTGCCTGGGTTTATACTGATTCTACCCTGAAAGCAGCGTATGCAAGACAAAACACCTATACTCCTTACAAAGATTCTGTTGCAGCCTATCCTTATAAAAGAATATCAAGGAATACTATTTCTGTGTTAAGTAAGTATGGAGCAATGAAAAATGAGGAATCTCTTCTAACAAAATGGAAAATGAAGACCGCTGTCGGAGGAGGTCCGGTTATTGTTCAGGAAGGAAAGCTGAGTGTCAGCAATAACGAAGAACTGAAATTCGCCGGGAAGGCCATCAACGATAAGCACCCCAGGACCTGTATGGGTTATACTTCCACCGGTGACCTGATTATCATGGTAATCCAGGGCCGTTTCCCGGGCATCGCCGAAGGAGCCACGCTGGAGCAGGAGGGGAGGCTGCTTATTGAATTGGGCTGTGTGGAGGCCCTGAACCTCGACGGCGGTGGCAGCAGCTGCCTGCTGGTGAACGGAAAGGAAACCATCAAACCCAGTGATAAAGAAGGCCAGCGCCCGGTTCCAGCCGTTTTTCTCATCTCCCGGAACTGATTTTTCCGCATTTTTTCCCCATTTATTAACCAGTAATAATTATTGTATTACTGGCACGATTTTTAGTAACATTTAGGTAACAAACAAACATCTTTATGAAAAAACTGATCTTTTTATTATCCATATCCCTCGTGGCAGTGGTAGTGGCAATTATCCATAACAGTTGATCCCGATCCGGATTCCGGCATTGATAATGCCGATTAACTAAACATTTATGAAGAAGTTGTACCTGAGCTTGGTAACAGCCTTTTTGGGCTTTCTGATTGTTTTGCCGTCCTGCCAGAAAAATAGCACCGGGCAGGGAGGCACTTCTACGCTGCAAGTTCGTCTTACCGATGCACCTGTTCCCTTCGATGAAGTGAATGTTGACATCAGGGAAGTACGGGTGAAATTTTCCGACGACACACTTAGTAACAATGGCTGGGTTACATTGAATACATACCCAGGCATCTACAACCTGCTGGACTACCAGAATGGGGTGGATACGTTGCTGGCTACCGGAGCCTTTCCGCTGCAGGTGGTGAAAGAAATCCGGTTCATACTCGGTCCCAACAATACAATCGTTGATTCTCTTGGAGCGGTTTATCCATTGACCATTCCAAGTGGTTCAGAGTCGGGGTTGAAGATAAAAGTGAACAGGCAGCTACACGAAACTCTCGAAACCATTGTTATTGACTTTGATGCTGCTCTTTCTGTTAAAAAGGAAGGAACAGGTGATTACAAATTAAGGCCCGTTTTAAGAGTCAGATAAATTCTATGTAAACTAATTAAAAAGCCCTCATTACTGGGGGCTTTTTTAATTAGTTCGATGCTGAACTCATTATTCCCATACCAGGGCACTGGCACCCAGGATGGCGGCATCGGCTTCTTTCAGTTCGCTGAATACCAGTTTCACTTTATTCTGGAAAATAGGAAGCAGGTTCATCTCCATGTGCCTGCGGGTGGGGTTGAGCAATAAGTTCCCGGCCTTCGTCAGCCCGCCAAATAGCACAATCGCTTCCGGTGAAGAGAACATGATGAAATTGGCCAGCGATTCTCCCAGTATCTGCCCCGTAAATTCAAAGATGCTGTTGGCGATGCTATCGCCCTGCATGGCGCATTCGTATACCGATTCACTGGTAAGGTCGTTGATGCTGTAATTGCGTAGGAGGCTCGGCTCTTCGGGATGCTTGGTGAGCATTTCAATGGCTGTTTCCCGTACTCCGGTTGCCGAGGCATAGGATTCGAGGCTGCCCCGCATGCCGGTGCTTTTGTGCAGCCTTCCGCCCGGCCGGATGATGGTATGCCCCAGTTCGCCGGCAAATCCATCATGACCCACTACAATCTTTCCATCAATCACTATGCCGCTGCCTACACCGGTTCCGAGTGTGATGGTAATGAAATGTTTCATGTCTTTACAGGCGCCATACATCATTTCACCCATGGCCGCTGCATTGGCATCGTTGGTGAGCCGGGTAGGCAGACCGAACTTTTTATGGGTGAGCTCGGCCAGCGGAATGATGCCCTTCCATTTCAGGTTAGGTGCATATTCAATGGTGCCCGTATAGATATTGCCGTTGGGAGCGCCGATGCCGATGCCTGCAAACTGCTGGATGCCTCCCGAACGTTCGATCATGGGCATCAGTTTTTTATGCAGGTCTTCTATAAAATCTTCTGCTATATCGTGTTCATTGCTGGGGATGCGGTCCTGCTCCACTATTTCACCGGTGCTGTTCACAATACCGAATTTAGTGGTGGTTCCGCCGATATCAATGCCCACAGCAAACTTTTTTGTTGTTGCCATTGTACTTGCAATTAATGTTGAAACAATGCCGGAATTCAGACCGGTTTAGTGTCCGCCACCTTTGGTGCCGGCCAGTTCATCCAGGTCAATGCCCTGGTTCTTCAGTTCGGCCTTTGACCTGACGGCATAGTAAGCCAGGTAAAGGAAGCAACCGATGCCTACAACATAAGACATGCTGATGCCAAGCAGGTGATCGGCTGAAAGGTACCCCTGTAGAAGACTCACCAAACCTCCACCACAGATCATAAAGATCAGGAAGTTGGATCCTTCACTGGTATGTTTACCCAGGCCCGAGATGGACAGGGTGAAGATACAAGGCCATAGAGTAGAGCAGAATAAACCCACACTGCAAATAGCATATACGCTGATCTGGTGATTGGGAGAGAACATCACGACGAGCAATGCAATGATACCGCAGGCGCTGAATATCAGTAACTGCCTGGCAGGGTTTCCTTTACTAAGCAGTGTTGCGATGATCAAGGCAATGATCACCAAAGCATATACATAGAAATCCTCAAGGTCGTGTTTGGCAATTGCATTTACCAGCAGGAATACGCCAAAGGCCAGGTAAGGCATCAGGAATTGTAATACTTTTTTTGTGCCCTCGCTGAAACCGAAAGCTCCGGCTGATGAGGTCCAGCGGCCGATCATTAAACTTGCCCAGAAAAGAGAAATGTAGGGAGCCGATCCGCTGGTGGGGGTTCCCAGTTTTTGTTTCATGAATTCAGGGAGATTGGCGGCCGTGCTCACTTCAACACCTACGTATACGAAGATGGCGATCATACCCAATACCAATTGGGGATATTTAAACGGGGATCCACGATCCACCCAGTTTGACTTTGATTCTGCCAGTTCTTCGGTATTACTTACGAGTTTGTTGGGTACCGATGAGAAATAGAATATAGCCGCCACCACCAAAAAGGCAGCGCCCAATACCAGGTAAGGTGTTTTTACCACGCTTAATGAACTTACCGCGATGGCGGATACGGAACCGAAAATGGCCAGGTTTACGATCAGCGGGCCAATGGTGGTTCCGAGGTTATTGATACCGCCGGCCATGCTGAGGCGTTGCGATCCGGTACTGGCACTTCCCATGTTAATGGCCAGCGGGTTGGCTGCAGTTTGCTGCAGCGAAAATCCAAGGCCAATCACAAATAAACCGGAAATGAAAAGCAGGAAGGATTCTGAACTGGCAGCAGGAATAAACAACAGGGTACCAATGGCTGAAATGATCAGTCCCACGCTGATACCGTTCTTGTAACCGATCCGGTTAAGCAGGTCCTGCCCCATGGCCTTGCTGATGATGAAATAGAGGATGGAACCAACTGAGTACGCAACGTAAAAAGCAAATGAAACCATTTGTGCCTGTACCTGGGAAAGCTGCAACTTTTCCTTAAATACCGGAATTAAAACATCGTTACTCGCTGCCACGAAACCCCAAAAGAAGAAAACGCTGATCAGGGTCGCAAATTGACCCCATCTCGTCTTCTGGGAGGTGACTCCCTCAATGGATGATAAATCTTTTTGTGCTGTTTGCATGTCGTTAAAAATTTTATGGCTGAAAGTAAAATAATTTAAGCAGCACGAAAAATTTAATTTAATTGGTTTACAGCAAAATCATTACTAAATTCAATTGTTTAATTGTTTAAAACAGCAGCATGGAAATCATACACGTGAGTGCAGAATGCTATCCGTATGCAAAGGCCGGTGGACTGGCAGATGTGGTGGGAACCTTACCAAAATACCAGCAGCAATCCAATCATATTGCCAAAGTGGTGGTGCCGATGCACCGGACCAAATTCCTGTACGATAACGAATGGAATGTTGAACACAAAGGCGGGATTATGCTCAGTGACCGCTACCTCGATTATACCATCATCAAAGAGAAAACGAATAAACTGGGTTTCGATCTTTACTGTGTGGATATTTACGGTTTACTCGACCGGGAAAACATTTACAGCTACGACGACGATCCCGAGCGCTTTACAGCTTTCCAGATAGCGGTGGTGGACTGGATCAGTCACTGGGAGCACCGGCCCGATGTGGTGCATGTGCACGATCATCACACTGCCCAGATCCCGTTTATGATGCGGCATTGTTTTGCTTACCGGCACCTGGCTTCAGTACCCACCATTCTTACCATCCACAACGGTCTGTACCAGGGATGGATGGGCTGGGATAAATCATCTTACATTCCGCGATGGGATGCATGGAAGCGTGGCATGCTGGAATGGGCAGGCACCATAAACCCACTGGCTGCTTCTGTAAAAAATGCGTGGAAAGTAACCACCGTAAGCTGGAGTTATATGGAAGAACTGCGCTACAACAGCAATGGTTTGGAAGCATTGTTTGAATATGAAAAAGGTAAATGTAGCGGCATACTGAATGGCATTGATGCTGATGTGTGGGATCCGCAAACCGATTCATACATAGATAATCATTTTGGAAAAGATGATGTGGATGAAGGCAAGCTTGCCAACAAAAAATTATTGTGCGAACAATTTAATCTTGATATTGAAAAACCGCTGATTGTTTTTATAGGAAGGCTTGTTGGCGAGAAGGCTGCGGATGTTTTGCCCGATGCAATCCTCAGCAGTATGTACAGCACAAATAAAGCTGCTAACTTTTTAATTCTGGGCAGCGGCGAGCCCGATGTGGAATGGCGGCTGAGCCAGTTGACAGCGCACTTTAAAGGTCAGTACAATACCTACATTGGTTACAACGAAAAGCTGAGCCATGTAATGTATGCGGGCGCCGATTTTTAGCTGATGCCGAGCCGTGTGGAACCATGCGGTCTTAACCAAATGTATGCGATGCAATATGGCACAGTGCCCATGGTGCGCAGCACCGGCGGATTGAAAGATACGGTGGTTGACTTCGGCGATTTTGAAGGCTGGGGCATTCGATTCAATCATGCGTCGCCCGGCGATATTACACATGCCATCAGCCGCGCCATTGATTTATATTTCAACAATGCAGAGCACCTCACATGGATGCGCCAGCGCATGATGGGCATTGATAATAGTTGGGAAAATTCAGTGAAACAATATTTGAATTTGTATGAGAGTATGAAGTGATTTTTTTGGAGCCGGCCTAGGGTATTTCTATTTCGCATCCTTGCGTCGCATACTTCAACCTCCGGAAAAATATTCTGCGTGATTTTTTGTTATAAAAAGAGCAACGATTGTTTATTCGTTGCTCTTTTGGCTGGTTATAAAAATTAAATTGCCTAAAAGTCTTTATTTCAACCCATATAATTCCACATGAGCTTTTTCACCCTTCCAGTTAGGAATACTGTGATAAACGAAGACTACTTTTTTCAGATTCCTGTCGCCGCCGGTAAGGTCAATGATGG
>DMRT01000141.1 GCA_003455235.1 Chitinophagaceae bacterium | reverse complement strand
ACCGATGGCCGTTGCCGTTTCCGAGGTTGCAGTGATATTGCTGATCCATGCTTTTGATACGCCTTCGGTAGCCGCTGCATATACCCCGTATAATAAGAACAACAGGGCAAACAGTACTACGTGGTTGCAGAAGGCAAAGCCGGTATACACTACGGCAAACAAAAAAATCCCGGTGATGAATATTTTTTTCAGCCCGATCTTATCGGCCAGTATGCCCACCGGGTAGGCCAGCAGGGCATAAACGAGGTTGTAAAAAATATAGGTCCCGATCACCACACTGTCCGGCTGCCCCGATTCTTTCATCTTCAGCAGCAGAAAAACATCTGAGCTGTTGAAGAGGCCAAAGAGAAGCAGGCCGGTGAGCAGTTTTTTGTACCGGGGCGGACTGTTTTTCCAGTACCCTGTGAAAGCGAAGAACCCGGGACGCTGTACATGGCCGGCAGGCATTGGAACCTGTTTCTTTTTTTCTCGGATGACCAGGGTGGCGATGATGGCAAGTAATCCCGGGGCAAAAGCAAGCAGGAAAAGTGTTTTGTAATCATTGGGATAAAAATAGAGGTAAACCAGGGCGATCAAGGGTCCCAGTACAGCGCCGAAAGTATCCATGCTGCGGTGAAAACCAAAAACCCTCGCCTTGTTTTCTTTGCTGCACTCATCACTCAGCATCGCATCTCTTGCACCGGTACGTATGCCTTTGCCCAGGCGATCGATGGTACGGGATAAAAAGATCCACCAGGGATAAACAAAAACAGCCAGCATGGGTTTGCTGATGGCACTCAACCCATAACCCAGCTGTACAAAGGGCAGGCGTTTGCCGCTGCGGTCGCTCCATTTACCGAAATAACTTTTGCTTAACCCGGCCACGGCTTCGGCAATGCCTTCAAGGACGCCGATGAAGATAGCCGTATAACCGATGTGCTGAAGAAAGAGCGGCATCACGGGGTACAGCATTTCACTGGCCAGGTCGGTGAACAGGCTTACCAGCGAGAGGATCCAGATCGTTCTGGTAATGATCTTTTGTGGAGAATTTGTGAGCGGCTGCACCGTGCGTGATTTAACCGAATGTAGCAATTTGTTGGTACATTGCAGCATAAAATAACCAGCGTAACTGCCCCGTCAACAACGTTCCGTATTGCTTGTGGTACCCGGGTGTTTACAGTAATGTATGAGTAAGAAAAAAAAGAACAACGACAAGAAGAAATCCTCCCAGGTAATCAACTTAAAAGGAAGACTGGATATTTCAAGAAGCGGCATGGGCTATGTGATCATTGAAGGTGTGGAAAAAGACATCATGGTGCGGCCGAACGACTTTAACCGGGCCCTGCACGGAGACCTGGTGAGGGTGCAGGTAAATAAAAGCATCCGCAAAGACAAGCGTGCCGAAGGAAAGATCACCGACGTGGTGGAACGCAAACAAACCGAATTTGTAGGAACGATCCAAAAAAGCAGGAGTTTTGCATTCTTTATTCCCAATTCCGAAAAGCCGGTTCCTGACTTTTATATTTCCGACGACAAACTCAACGGTGCCCAGGATAATGACCGGGTAATTGTTAAACTGCTCAACTGGGATAAGAACGATAAAAAACCCGTGGGCGAAGTGCTGTCGGTACTCAAGGCCGAAGACGAGAATGATATGGCGATGAAAGAGATTCTCGTAGAAGCCGGCTTCCCGCTGGGATTTGACAACCAGGTACTGGAAGAAGTGAAACAGCTGATGCCCGATATCACCCGGGAAGAACTGCGTAAGCGCAAAGACTGCCGCGACATTCTCACCTTCACCATCGATCCCGTGGATGCAAAGGATTTTGATGATGCCATTTCCATCCGTAATATGGACAATGGTAATTACGAGATTGGAGTACACATTGCCGATGTGAGCCATTTTGTGAAGCCCGGCAGTGTGCTCGACAAAACCGCTTATGAACGTGCCACCAGCGTGTACCTGCCTGACCGGGTAAATCCCATGCTGCCCGAAAAAATATCCAACGAATTGTGTTCGCTGCGGCCTCATGAAGACAAGTATACCTTTTCGGCCATCTTCCAGATCACCAACCGGGCCGAGATCAAACATACCTGGATCGGGCGCACCGTAATACACAGCAACCACCGGTTTACGTATGAAGAAGTGCAGGAGATCATTGAGAAAAAAGAGGGGCTGCACTTCAAGCCGATTTTATTGCTGAACGACCTGGCGCAGAAGTTCCGCAAAGAACGTTTCCGCAACGGCGCCATTAACTTCTCATCGCAGGAAGTACGTTTTAAACTGGATGAAAAAGGGAAGCCACTGGGCATCGTGATTAAGGAAAGCAAGGAAGCGCATAAACTGATTGAGGAATTCATGTTGCTGGCTAACCGGGCAGTGGCCGAATACGTATCGAGGATCAAGATCAATAAGGAAGCCATTCCCTTCCCGTACCGCATTCACGATACCCCAGATGATGAAAAACTAAAACCCTTTGTAGCCTTTGCCCGGAAATTCGGGTATGTGTTTGATATGCATGATGAAAATGCGGTGGCCGCTTCGTTTAATAAACTCCTGAGCGATGTACAGGGAAAGCCTGAGCAGCATGTGCTGGAACAACTTGGCATCCGCACCATGGCCAAGGCGGTGTATACTTCGGAAAACATCGGTCATTACGGATTGGGATTTGAGCACTACTGCCATTTTACATCCCCCATACGCCGGTATCCCGACGTGCTGGTGCACCGCATTTTGCAGGAGTGCCTGGATAAGAACCTGAAACCGGATAAGAAGATGGAAGACAAATGCCGGCACTGCAGCGACCGGGAACGCAAGGCCATGGAAGCCGAACGGGCCGGGAATAAATACAAACAGGTGGAATTTATGAAAAACTACCTGGGCGAAGAATTTGACGGCATCATCAGCGGCGTGGCTTCGTTTGGATTCTTTGTAGAAACAGTAGAACACAAATGCGAGGGCATGGTTACCGTTCGGGAGCTGAATGAATACGACGACTTCAGGCTTGATGAAGCGGATTATGCCCTGGTGGGAATGCGTACCAAACATAAGTTCAGGATGGGAGATATGGTGCGTATTAAAGTGGTGGCCGCCAACCTCAGCAAACGGCAACTGGATTATGAATGGGTGCCTGCAGCCAAAGGAGTACAGGAGAGAAAGCCGTTCTCGCCGGATGCAGGAAGAAAGCACAAGCCGGCGCCGGACCATAAAAAATCCAAAAAGAAAAAATAAACCGGCAAACCAGTATGTTTGCCGCCAGAACAGATGACCATGCATTCGTTTACAGAACTCTTAAAACTGTTTGAAGAAAAATTCAACACCCGGCAGTTCCCGCAACAGCCCGTTACTTTATATGATCCGGCGCAGTACATACTCGGCATCGGCGGTAAACGTATCCGCCCCGTTTGTGTGCTGATGGGTAACCAGCTTTTTGAAGAGCCGGGAGCAGACGCCTATCATGCTGCTGCTGCCATCGAGCTGTTCCATAATTTCAGCCTTATACATGATGACATTATGGACAAAGCACCCGTGCGGCGGGGCATGGCAACCGTTCATACCAAATACGGAGAGTCAACAGCCATCCTTGCAGGCGATGTGATGTTTGTAAAAGCATACGAAAACCTGAATAAGATACAGCCTGCCAACCTGCAGAAAGTATTATTCCTCTTCAACGTTACCGCCAGCCAGGTTTGCGAAGGGCAGCAACTCGACATGGATTTTGAACAGCGGGAAATGGTGAGTTTTGATGAATACCTGAACATGATCACCCTCAAAACATCGGTGCTGGTGGCGGCCAGCCTGCAACTGGGTGCTATTCTTGGCGGGGCAGGAGAGGCCAATCAAAAACATTTATACGAATTTGGCAAGCACCTCGGCATTGCCTTCCAGGTGCAGGACGATTACCTGGATGCATTCGGCAACCCGGAGAAATTCGGAAAGACCGTAGGAGGTGATATCATCGCCAATAAAAAAACCTTCCTGATGATCCATGCCTTTGAAACGGCTTTGCCGGCTGCTCTGGCAGAATTGAAATCACTGATCAAAAACAATCCTGCTGATAAAGTGGAAAAAGTGCTGCAGATCTTCCGCGACTGCAAAGCGGATGACTGGGCGAAAGAACTTAAAAATAAATTCCTGCACACAGCGCTGAAGCACCTGGAAGACACCGCCGTTATTTCTTCCCGTAAAAAACCGCTCCAGGAACTGGCCGATTACCTGATGATGCGGGAGAGCTAGCAGGTTTGCAGTTTGAGGTTTGTGGTTGGGAGATCATACGCTGAAAGGTTCTTCTTAAATTCAAAAGACTGACTTTTTATTTGTTCGGGATATTGATTATCCTGGTTTACTTTCCCAGTTCCGTTTTTCATTTAACATTCCTTGTTCCTTGTTCGATATTCCAAAGATTTCCTTAATTTCCTCCCTCACAAAACCAGGACTAACATGTCAAATTCCCTGTTCCGCACAAAAAAAGTAGAAAACATTATTGCCGAAGGCAGCGATGATTCACACGGAGGCGGAGGACTCAAAAGAGTATTGTCTGTTCGTGATCTTACTTTTTTCGGTATTGCCGCCATCCTGGGTGCCGGCAGTTTCAGCAGCCTGGGTGGTGCGGTGTTCAATGGCGGGCCGGGTGTGGTGGTGCTGTTCATAATAACCGCTATTGCCTGTGCATTCACCGCTTTTTGTTATTCAGAATTTGCCAGCCGCATACCCGTGGCGGGCAGCGCTTATACTTACGCCTATGCATCCTTTGGCGAACTGTTTGCCTGGATCATCGGCTGGGAATTGATCATGGAATATTCCATCGGCAATATTTATGTGGCCTACAGCTGGAGTGATTATTTTACGTCATTTCTCGGCAAACTGAACGTTCATATTCCCGAATGCCTCTCCACCAGTTACATGGAAGCCAAACATACCATCGAAAGCGGCGGCACCAACCCCGATGATATTGCGGCATGGAACAACGCCCCCATGCTGGGCAGCCTGCGTATCATCTTCGATCTGCCCGCTCTTGTGATCAACCTGCTTATTACCTATCTCGTATACCGCGGCATCAAAGAGAGCCGCAACTTCAGCAACGTAATGGTGCTGTTGAAACTGGGCGTAGTGGCCCTGATTATTTTAGTTGGCGGTTATCTTGTCTTCTCAAACGGACTTACATTTAACTGGACTCCGGTAAATGACGCTGGTGTAAAATCATTTATGCCCAACGGCTTTTCTGGTGTAATGACGGCCGTTGCCGGTGTATTCTTTGCTTACATCGGCTTTGATGCGGTGAGTGTACTGGCCGAAGAAAGCAAGAACCCGCAGCGTGACCTGCCCCGGGGTATGGTGCTGTCGCTGGTGATCTGCACCGTTATTTATATTTTACTTACCCTGGTGCTTACCGGTGCAGTGCATTATAAGAACTTTGATGGGGTGGGCGATCCACTGGCTTTTATTTTTGAACCACAGAACCTCAACATCGGCTGGATGCAGTTCCTGGTAGCCATTTGTGCCGTGGTGGCCATGACGAGTGTATTACTTGTATTCCAGATGGGACAACCCAGGATCTGGATGAGCATGAGCCGTGATGGGTTACTGCCACCGGTATTCCAGAAAATTCATCCCAAATACCAAACACCTTCTTTCTCCACCATTGTAACCGGGCTGGTGGTTGGATTGCCGATTCTCTTCACCGATAAAACATTTGTGCTCGATTTTACCAGTATTGCCACCCTGTTTGCCTTCGTGCTTGTGTGCGGCGGAGTGTTGCTGATTCCGCGGAAAGAAAAGGTAGCCGGACGATTTCATCTTCCTTATATCAACGGACAGTTCATTTTCCCGGTGATCGTGATCGGCGCAATGGTGCTGGCTCAGAGTTTGTCCAAAACCTACTTTACCGATCTCTTCAATTTTGACTTTAGTGCCAACGAAGACTACAGGACCGGTAAGGCCGGCTTTATGAAACTGGCCATGCCGAATATTTCGCTGATCGCTTTCTGGATAAGTGCCATCCTGCTTGCCGTATTTGCCTTCATCAAAAAATACTCGCTCATTCCCCTGATGGGGCTCATCACCTGTCTTTATCTCTTAACGGGTATGACGGCCATGAACTGGGCCTGGTTCCTGGGCTGGCTGGGCATCGGGCTGGTGGTGTATTTTGTGTATGGCTATAAAAAAAGCAAACTGGCTTCGCAGCCTGCCTGATTACTGCCCGATATTATTTGCACGGCACAAGGGTTAACTTTGTGCCGTTTTATATTGTTCTATTATGAAGTTTGAACCGGGAGATAAAATAATTGTACGGCTTACCGAGGAAGAAGGTAAAGTAATCGAGATCATGAACGAAAATATGGTGATGATCGAAGTGAAAGGCGTTCGTTTTCCGGCCTACCAGGACCAGATCGACTTTCCTTACTTTAAAATGTTTACCGAGAAACGGAAGGCGGAGAAGAAAAAGGTCTTTATCGACAATGTGCAGAAGGAAAAACAGGCTCCGAGGAAAAAAGAAGGTAATGGCATGCGGCTGGCGTTTTTCCCCGTATTCGACAAAGATGTATTTGATGACGACGTGGTGGAAAAATTCAAACTCTACCTGGTGAACCAGGATGAAGTGGCTTATAGCTTTACCTACAACCTGATGATCGGCGGGCAAAGTGATTTTCAGCTGAAAAACAGCATTGAGCCCCTGCATGATTTCTACCTGCATGATGTGCCTTTCGAGGACCTGAGCGACAGTCCACGCTTTGATTTTGAGTTTCACCTGAAAGAACCCGATAAAAGAAAAGCCCCATACTGTGAAGCTTCTTTAAAACTGAAAGGCAAACAGCTTTTTAAAAAGATTGAAGAGATCCGGGTAAAGAATGAACCGTCCTTTGATTATATATTGTTTGAACGGTATCCCGATAAAGTGGAAGAAGAAAAACTGGACCTGGGGCGCCTTGGCAATAGCGGTTACCGCCTGTATGATGCATCAAAGATCCGGCATCACCTGGAAGCGCCCCGCAGTGTGGTAGACCTGCACATTGAAAAGCTCACCGACAGCTGGAAGCACCTCAGCAATTTTGAGATACTGAGCCTGCAGCTGAAGGCCTTTGAAAAATATTACCAGCTGGCCCTGTCTCATTACCAGCCTTCGCTGGTGGTGATACACGGGGTGGGGGAAGGAAAACTCCGGGATGAGATCCATGATATCCTGCGGTTAAAAAATGAGGTTAAGTCGTTCGTGAACCAGTACCATCACCTGTATGGCTACGGGGCCACCGAAATTTTCTTCCAATACAAGTAACGCCATGTTGATACCTGTTAACGAACTGCTTTCCTTTCTCACGCTGGTGATTGTGTTTGCCCTCAGCCCGGGACCTAACATGATGCTGTATCTCACGTATACATTTACGTATGGGCGAAAAGCCGGCTGGTCCACCGCTGCCGGGGTAATGAGTTCTTTCGTCGTTCACATCAGTGCGATCCTGCTTGGTATTACGGCCTTGCTGGTAACCACGCCGTATGCGCTGGATCTGCTCCGCTACTGCGGCATTGCTTACCTGGTTTACCTGGCCGTAAAAAATCTTCAGCCGGTCCGTTGGAAAGAGACAGCAGCAGAAAGGAAAACAACCGGCCTGTGGAAATTTTACCGGGATGGCTTCATCGGCAACATTCTTAATCCCGGATCCATGATGCTGTATTTTTCCATCCTGCCGCAATTTGTTCATCCCGAACGTGGCAATGTGCCGGGTCAGACCATTTTGCTGGGTGGTGTACAGATGCTGGGCAGCTTTGTCACCAACTGTACGATTGTTTTCTTTGCCGGCTATGCGGCCGACACATTTTTTAAGAATGAAAAATACCAGCAGCGGATCCGCTATGTGATGAGTGCACTGATTGTGGTGTTTGCTGTGAAGATGCTTTTCTTTAAGGTAAGACAGGCTTAGTGTTTCAGGGGCCGCTTCTTGATCATGCCTCCCTTGGTATCTTTTACGCTGGTCATAACAACAAAGGCGTTGGGATCGATCTTTACCAGTTCGGTTTTCAGTTTATTCAGTTCGAGGCGGGTGATTACGGTGAACACAATGTCCATGTTTCTTGTTTGCCCGCTTTTGCCGAATCCGCCCTTACCGCTGTACAGTGTTACGCCTCTTCCCATTTTATTGATGATCATTTCCCGTATCTGTTCGCTGTGCGATGAGATGATGGTAACCGAAGTATATTCTTCAATGCCTTCAATGATGAAATCGAGTGTTTTGGAGGCGGCCAGGTAAGTGATCATGGCATACAGGGCCGTTTCTACATTGATGAAATAAGCGGCGGCTGAAAAAACCAGGATGTTGATGCCGATGATGATATCGCCGATGGTGGTTCCCAGTTTCCGGCTAAGGAAAATGGCGAGTACTTCGGTACCGTCTATCACGGCACCGCCTCTTACGGCAAGGCCGATTCCGGCGCCCAGGAAGAAGCCGCCGAAAGCGGCTACCAGTAATTTGTCATGCGTTATGTCGGGAAAATGTACAAAAGCCACGCAAAGAGCAAGGCCGGAAATGGCCAGGGCCGTTTTAATGGCGAACTGCTGCCCGATGGTGCGGTACCCCAGGAAAACAAAAGGTATGTTGACAAGAATGAGCAGGTAATAGAGGGGTATTTTTGCAATTTCACTGATCAGCAGTGAGATGCCGGTGGCTCCTCCATCGATGAAACGGCTGGGCAGTAAAAAACTCTCCAGTCCGAATGCAGCCGAAAAAATACCGAGTATGATCATGAAAATATCCCTGGCCGTTCTCAGCACCGTGATCTTAAGCTCCCGGAATCCCATGGCCAGTTCATAAGCAGTGTATTCCTGCTTTGTGCCCGCCTTTTTATGGAGAACGAATCGTTTTACAAGCCCGGTAATTAACGGTTTCATGCATGCCGAAGATAAACCATTATTTTTTATTGATGACCGAAGCAGGGCTGTTTACCGGAAGTTACCGGAAATGGTATAACATACTTTGTCGTTGATGCGGTGAAATACTTCACCGTTTATTTTGCGCAGGCGCCGAAGGGTTCTTTTATCCAGCAGGCGCCCTTCGCTGTCGTAGTATTGCGGCTGCTGATAGTACGTGAGCACATAGTATTTGTGATAGGAGAGCGGAGCTTTGAGTGCTACGGGTTTAATGGACATAAAGATGAGCGTATTCTTTTTTTCATCCACGTAATAATCGAGGCTGCGGATCCAGGTACAGCGGATGGAACGCATCCGGTTTAGGAGTTCCATCACGCGTGCCGGTTTGGGATGGTACCGGGTAAGCGTATCCAGCAACCGGGGTTCATTCACTCCAAATTCATATACGTAACTGAGCGTATCGGTAATAATCTCCAGCGATACATTCTCAAAATTCCGATCGGTAAATCCGGCGGTGAATGGAGCCAGCTGGTTCAGCTGTTTATACGATTCTTCTATTTTATCGAGTACGTTCTCGTTTTCATAATAATACCGGGATGAAATGTTTTTGGGCGAGCAGGAGAAAAGCAACCCCGCCGGTACCCACAGTAATGCTATGAGAGAATGGTTAATCCGCATCGGTTTCTTTTTTGGTGCAGTACGTAATGCCAAACACAATGCGTTTGAAAAAATCGGGCGACATCTGTAACAGTGTTTTGCGGCCATAATCCCAGTACACCAGGGTAATGCGGTCGTTTTCCCTGATGATCTGCTCGGCAATTACAAAATGGGTGGGTACGGCCAGCTTGATGGTTACATGGTTCTTCTTGTGAATAATGCGGTTGTTGATGTAGAGCACCACGATGCCTGTCTTCAGCCGCTGGCTGATGTATTCATACAGGTCATCAATGCGGGGGCGTGCAATGTCGGCGCCCCGGGCTTTTACCTTGTATTTCAGGAGGCGCCTTACCATGCGGTTGAACTTGGCAAAGTTGCAGGATGCCCAGAACGTATTTTCGTCACCGGGATCGTAGTTGCGGTTGAAGAAGTTCAGGTATCCTTTGTAATGATCTGCCAGGGTTAAGAACCACATCTGTTCGGCAGGCCGGATATCCAGTACGCCTTTAAAACGGAGCCGGCCCGCTGCTTTTTTTACGGCTTCGGATGGTTCTAGTGCAACGCCGTGCAGGGTGGCTTTACCTTCTTTGTACAGTTGCAGCAGCAATTGTGCATAGCCCAGCGGATCATCCTGCAGAAAGAGGTAACTGAGGGCGCCGTATCCGCAGAAATTAGTGCTGTTACCCGGGTAAATGCTCAGGGGTTGGTAAATATTGGTGCGCAGGTTCTGCAAAAAAACAGCGGGTTTAACATTGGGCCAGTGATCGCTTTTTTCCAGTGTGGTGATATTTTCTATAAAAGCAATGGCCTGCTCGCGGGTGGAGGTG
>DMRT01000094.1 GCA_003455235.1 Chitinophagaceae bacterium | reverse complement strand
TGGCTACGCTCCCGGTGCGCTGGCTGCTTTTCGTTGGTTGGAAACAATTTCGTTCCTTTATACAAATCACAGGCCGGGCAGACGGAACAACTAATCCCGTACTGCAGCAAGCCCTTGAGCTTATATGCACCCCAACACAGACTTCACAAATGGAAAATATCATTAACCATTTCAACAAATATCTTCCGCTGAACGCGGAGGAAAAAGAGGCGTTAACAAGCCGCCTGGTGCAACGGAAGATAAAACGCAGGCAATACATTTTGCAGGAGGGCGACACCTGTAAATACTTTACCTATGTACTGGAAGGCTGTTTTAAAATGTACGGTGTTGACAATTCGGGGGGCGAACACAACCTGATTTTTGCGGCAGAAGATGACTGGATCACCGATATCGACAGCCTTCACAAAGAAAGACCTTCCAGGCTTTTTATTGAAGCCATTGAACCTTCCGTGGTTCTTCAGATCTCAAAAGGCGATTTGTGGTATTTATATACCAACTATCCAAAGTTTGACAGGAATTTCAGGGTAATTATTGAAGATAAATACGTTGAACTGCAAAACAGGTTACTCCAGGCCTTCAGCTCAACTGCCTATGAACGATACGAAAACTTCCTGGAAGAATACCCCAACCTCGCCAACCGGCTGCCGAATACCCAAATTGCCTCTTACCTGGGCATTACACCTGAATTTTTAAGCAAGATCAGGAATGCCAGGAGTCATACCTGACCCGCCACTCTTAACCTACATTAAGCCTGTTTCTTGTTGTAGTCTATAGGTACAGGCCCTGTATTCATTGCATCTTTGTGCTGTTAATAACAACAACATAAAAACACAAACAATGAATACAGCAGTATCAACAACAAAAGTCGCCATAATCGGCCTGGGAAACATTGGAAAAGCCATGGCAACCAATCTTACAAAGGGCAATCAACCCGTAATTATTGCATCCAGGGACCTGGACAAAGCAAAGGAGTTTGCCACGGGCTTGGGAAGCAGTGCAACAGCCGAAGAAATTACCGTTGCCATTAAAAACGCCGATATCGTTATTCCGGCTGTTTACTTTGATAAAATCAAAGAGTTTTTAAAAACCTATGCCAATGAACTGGCCGGGAAAATTATTATTGATGTGTCAAACCCGATTGCGCCTGATGGAAAAGGCGGGTTTAAAAAAATAATTGACCAGGACCAGTCGGCCGGGAAAATTTTATCGGAACTAACGCCTGCTGATACAGTGTTTGTAAAAGCATTTGGCACATTGGGCGCCGGCTCGTTGGTGAGTGCTGCATTCAGTGAGCCGGAAAGAAACGTTTTATTCTATGCATCTGACAACACAAACAGCAATAACAAAATTGAAGCGCTAATTACTGCCAGCGGTTTTGCTCCTTTTCATATTGGCGGCATCGACCAGTCAATACGCATTGAAGTTTTTGGCGACCTGCATGAATTTGGTGCCTTGGGCAAAACCGTAACCCTGGAAGAAGCCGGGAAATCAGTTCATCAACGCTAAACCCAATTATGCATCATGAGAATTAAATTTTTTATAGCAGCGCTGTTAGTATTTTTTGCAGCCTGCACAAACAAAACAGAAACCCAATCAGCTAACACAAAAAAATTAACAAACATGGAAAATCAGGATAAATCAGCAATCGAAAAAACCTTAACCGCCTATTTCGGTTCTTTAAACGCATCGGATGTAAAAACAGTCGTGGGTTCCTATACAACAGACGGCGTTTTTATGCCCGCTAAATTTCCAACTGCAACCGGAACCCGGCAGCTTATTACTGCCTATGAAAATGTTTTCAGCGCCATTCAATTACATGTTACTGTAACCATTGAGGAGGTGATTGTACGGGACGATATTGCTTTCGCCCGCACTTTGTCAACCGGAACAACTCGTATACATGCAACCGGTGAAACGGTTCCGGAAGAAAACAGGGAGTTTTTCTTATTAAGGAAAGAAAAGAATGAGTGGAAAATCGCCCGTTATATGTTTAACCAGCCTAAATAGCCCGGAAAGGGCTGCCTTCCGGCTCGCAAACCTTACCCGGTTGTTTTTTATTCCCCGGTAACCTGGCAGCAATGCTCCATGGCTGAACCGGTTAACAACGTTTGCCGCTGTGGGCCTACAATGAATGTAACCTGCCCATGGATTCATCAGGGCCCTTCCCGCAACCGGGCAGTAATCGGTTGCGGGCTTTTTTTGGAGAAGCAAGAAAAGAAAGAATAAGACCGGTTTGAACTCTGTTAATCTTTGTCTAACTTAAAGTTCTCAAGTAACCCGGCATTGATATTGACCGTATCCCCAACAGGAGAACCTTATTATGAAATATATTTTTTACGCCCTGCTCTGCCTGTTTATGTTTTCGGCCTGCAGCTCCGCCAAAAAAAATTACCTGGAACGGAGTGATACCGACAAAGCGCTTTTTGATGCGGTAAAAGCGCTGAAGAAGAACAGCAATGATACCGCAGCCGGCAATGCACTGCCCACGCTCTACAGCCTGTCGCAGCAACGCCACCTTCGCCGGATTGAAAGCCTGCAGGGCATGCAGGAACTGAGCCGCTGGGACAAGATCATTGATGAATACGAATCGATGCAGGGCATGCACAACGCCATCATTGACGTGGATGCGGCTTACCGGGCCGTTACCCCGGCCAATTACCAGCCAAACATCTACACCCTCAAACAGCAGGCTGCCCAGGATTATTACAATGAAGCGGAAAGTTATTTATCCCTCAACGGCCGTGATAATGCCAAGAAGGCCTACACCCATTTTAAAAAAGCCGACCGCTTTGTTCCGGGCTTTAAAGACAGCAAGGAGAAAATGGACCTGGCTTATCAAAACGCCATTGTGAATGTGCAGGTGAACCCGGTACAGGATAACTCCTATTTCTTCAACAGCAGCTGGGGCAACTACGGGTACAATTACAGCAACGAGTACTTTCAGCAAACGCTGGTAAGGGAGCTGCGCAACAGCAACCGCTACCCCGCCCGCTTTTATACCGACTGGGAGGCCCGCCGCGACAATGTGCAGCCCGACTGGGTGGTAGACCTTACCCTACGCGGCATGAACATTCCTTCGCCGCAACGCTACCGCTACAGCCGCAATACCAGCAGGCAGATCGAGAGCGGAAGAGACAGCAGCGGCAAGCCCATCTATCAAACCGTGTATGCCACCGTACACATCAGCCGTGAATCGCTTACCGCCAGGGGCGAAATGGAAGTACTGGTGAATGATGTAACAACCGGCAAGATCATTACCCGGAACAACTTCCGGGAGGAGTACAGCTGGATGGAAGAGTACGCCACCTATTCCGGCGACAGCCGGGCCCTGAGCGCCAGCGACTGGAACCTGGTGAACAACCGCTACAACGAACCCCGAAAAGAAGATATCCTGAATGAATTATACCGGAAGATATACCCGCAGGTGAAGAACCGGATTATTTATGCGGTGGACTGGTAGCTGAGCGATTAAATCCATCCACAACTGCTTTTACGTAAATAGCCGGCATGGAAAGAAAAATATACAACCCCATTCAAAAAGACCAGGTAACCTTTTTAAAAACGCATGCCGATACCAATGGCGAATGCACCCTGGTGGAAGTGGAGCTGGCCGATGGCGGCGGCGTGGGACTTCACTACCATAAAACCTACAGCGAAAAATTCGATTGCCTGGAAGGGGCCGTGCAGGTACAGCTGGGTAAAACAATGCACACCCTTAAACCCGGTGAATCGGCAACGGCCGAACCAAACATCAATCACCTTTTCCGCAACCGGAGCGGCAGGCCCGCTAAATTCCTGGTGGAGCTGAGGCCCGCCAGCAGGGGGTTTGAACAAAGTCTGCAGATTGGTTACGGCCTGGCCGCCGATGGCCTGTGCAAACCAAACGGGTTCCCAAAAGATAAACTGGCCCTGGCCTGGCTGTTCGATATCAGCGAAAGCAATTTACCCGGATGGATGAGCATCTTTGAGTTCATCTTACGCAAACAGGCAAAAAAAGCAAGGGAGAAAGGAGTTGATAAGAAATTGATGGAAAAGTATGTGAGGTTTTAATTGAATCACATTGGAAGATAGAAATCATGGTTATGTGATTTTCTATGCGGCCTATGTTCTATGTGGTTCACTCAGGAAAACATTCGGTACACCACCCAGCTCATTACATAGGCCAGCACGGTCATGTACACAAATTGTATCAGGGGCCATTTCCAGCTGCGGGTTTCCCGTTTCACTACGGCAAGCGTACTCATGCATTGCATGGCCAGTACATAAAATACCAGTAACGATAATCCCGTTGCCAGGTTGTATACCTTCGATCCGTCGGGCCTTACGGCCGCCGCCATTTTTTGCCGGAGGGTGTTGTCGTTTTCATCGGCCTCTTCTCCCACGCTGTACAGGGTTGCCATCGTTCC
>DMRT01000231.1 GCA_003455235.1 Chitinophagaceae bacterium | reverse complement strand
ACCCCACGCTGGAACCATACGAGGTCGCGATCGTCCGCGCGTCGGATCCGTAAGTGCCGCGCAGAGCTTCGGTCACGCTCGTGCCTCCCTGCACCGCCCGCACGAACTGCCCGAATTTCGGCCCGCCCCCCTGCGTCAGAAGGAAATCGACCAGCGTGTATCTGTCAATGAATTTTCCATTGGGTTGCATGAAAATGATGGATGGGTTTTCCAGTACGGTGTCCTGCGGTCCCAGTATTCTTTCTCCTTCACTGGTCCAGGCCAATGTGTTGTTTACGGGATTGTACCGTATGGCTTCGGGGTCGGGCGTCAGAAATTTATTTTGTTTGTTGTTGGGATAAACCGATCCGTCCGGTTGCAGCATGAACTGCATATCGGTAAAAACCACGCTGTCGATACCGGTTTGTTTGAGGTAGATCCTGGCGGTATAAAAGCGGGCCGGGTTCTTATCGCTGCGGTCGTCGCAGATAAAAAAATACCGGTTGTTCTTTGCATCATAGTCTATTCCGGATAACCCCCCGATTGCTGTATTCTTAAACCGGGCAGCAAAGGGAATCTCGTACTGCCCGATCAGTTTAATGCTGCTGATACCTGCCGGAACCGTTGTAATCTTCTTTGCCGTTTGACAGGAGCAAATGAAGAACAGGCAAATGGCTGGAAAAAAACGAAGCATTTTTGCTGAATGCATAGCGGCTATTTGTAAACAAAGGTCTGAAAGATTCCGTTGCAGATTGTTGTTTGCCCGAACTTTTAATACTTTTATAAAAACAGTGCATTGAAACAGGTAATCATCATCCGGCATGCGAAGAGCGATCAGCGGTTCTGGGGTAATGACTTCGAGCGGCCGCTGAATGAACGCGGCAAGGCAGACGCCCCGGTGATGGCCCGGCGGCTGAAAGACCAGCAGATCGGCATCGATGCCTGGATCTCCAGCCCGGCAGAAAGGGCAAAACGAACGGCGGAAATTTTTACAAAGGAATTTGGTTTGAGCGCCGATGAGGTCATTTTTATCTCAGCGCTTTACCACGCAGCCCCGGAAGTTTTTTATGATGTGCTTGGCCATTTGCCCGACAACCTGGCCACGGTTTCTGTGTTTTCGCACAACCCGGGCATCACTTATTTTGTAAACTCGCTGGTGGACGATGTTTCGATTGACAATATGCCCACCTGCGGGGTTTTTGCTGTGAGTGCCGCTGTAAGCCGCTGGCAGGATTTTGCCCGGGCAAAAAAGAAGTTCCTGTTTTTTGACTATCCAAAACTGGGTCCCTGACACCGCCCGGCGGTTTTTAGCAGGTTGGCCAACCATACACCCCATAAATACGTTAATATAGAAAAGAACCCGGGCAGAAGAGCTTTTTACGGTGGGTTCCTTTTATTATCAACACTAATCATTTAAACATGAAAGCATTTCTGTTTATTCCGGCCCTTCTTATTTCCCTTTGCGGGTTTTGCCAGCAAAAAGAATATATCATTAAGAATAACGGGGATACGCTGCAGGGAAACATCCGCTTAAAGAACAGTACCTTTTATGTGAGCAGAGATAATCAAACCACTGAATTAAATGCATCGGAAGTACGGAAGATCAGAAGTGAATACTTTAAGGGAAGCGTTGTTGTTCCCTGCCGGCTTCTTTTGTATTCAGACGACATCGATAGCTATGAAATTGATTTTGCCCGGAGGGAATTTGTGGATACGGTAATGATCCTGGAAGAGCTGATGAATACACCCAAGATCAACCTCTATTACGGGGTTAGCAGTTTCAGAACGCCGTTTTACTTTTATAAAACGCCGGCCGATTCGTTACCCGTTCAGTTGGTGATCAGGTATTTCCTGCAGGGCGGACTTGCCAATTATGCCAACGACAGACCCAGGTACATGGGTGAGCGATCGAAGCTGAATATTGTGGAAGACAAAGGGTATGTAAACCAGCTCTATGCCATCATGGGGGGATGTAAAAAGATTTCGGAAGCCACCTGGGAGTTATTAAGCTACCGGGAGTACAGTTTCAAAGAAGTTATCCGCAAATACAACAAATGTAAATAGCCTTAGTTTCCGGATGGCCTGTTCACCAGGTAAACGCCGCTGAAAATAAGAAGCGCCGCAATGATTTTATAAAGCGTAAGCTCTTCCCGCAGAAAAACGGAGGCAATCAATGCTGCAAATACCGGTTGTGTATAGATATAAAAGCCTGCGATAGAGGAGCCGAGTATTTTTATACCGTATACATTAAACAGATAAGCCAGGAACGTTCCGGTAATGGTAACCAACGCCATGCTGGTGAAGTCAATCGCCGTATACTCCGACCAGGGTATCTGCATGAATTCGGTCCAGCCAAAGGGAAGGATCATAAACATGCCTGCGGTGAAAATCCAGCGGATGATTACAACAGGATTGTATTTTTCCATCAGGGGTTTTACCAGGATGAAATAGATGGTGTATGAAATGGCGTTGATAATGATCAATGTATCGCCGAGCAGGATGTCGTTCCCATTTCCTGTATTGTCCTTTGCTAGTATCAATACAAGGGCCCCTGCAATGCCCAGGGAAAGTCCGGTTATTTTCAGCAAACCGGCTCTCTCTTTCAATATCCAGGCGGCAATAAAAACAATGAGAATCGGTGTAGTAAGCATCAGCAGTGAGGCATGGATGGAATAGGTGAGCGAGAGTCCTTTTAAAAACAGCAGCTGGTTTACTGCAATACCGGTAACGGCACAAAACAATAGCCGCAGCCTATCCTGTTTCTGAATGCGGATGTTAACCGGTTTAATCAAAAACAGACTCCAGAGCAACAACACACTTACCCCAACCCTCACCACATTAATGCCGAAGGGACCCGCCAGCCCGCTATTGGTGAGGTGTTTCACCGCCGAGAGGTTGATCGCAAAAAAAAGATTGGTAAAAAGCAGGGCCAGGTGTGCCGTGTATTTTCTGTTCAATGGATCGTATTGAGTTGTAAAAATAAACAATAAAAAAGCCATTGCGTTTTTACACACAATGACTTTACTTACTAACCCCAAATGTTTTATACCGCCTGCATCTCCTTTATCTTTTCCCGGATCTTTGTTTCAATTTCATTGGCCAGGTCGGGATTATCGAGCAGCAATTGTTTTACGGAATCCCGGCCCTGTCCCAGCTTGTCATTGTTGTAGCTGAACCAGCTGCCGCTTTTCTGAACAATACCCAATTCTACGCCCATATCAATGATCTCTCCCACTTTGGAGATTCCTTCGCCGTAAATAATGTCAAACTCGGCCTGGCGGAAAGGAGGGGCTACTTTATTTTTTACCACTTTTACTTTTACGTGGTTGCCGATGGATTCGTCCCCGTCCTTGATCTGTGTCATCCGGCGGATGTCCAATCGAACCGAAGCATAGAATTTCAGTGCATTGCCGCCGGTGGTGGTTTCCGGGTTACCAAACATGATCCCTATTTTTTCACGCAGCTGGTTGATAAAGATGCAGCAGCTGTTCGTTTTGGAAATCGTGGCTGTCAGTTTACGAAGCGCCTGGCTCATCAGCCTGGCTTGAAGGCCCATCTTGCTGTCACCCATTTCTCCCTCCAGTTCTCCTTTGGGAACCAGCGCAGCAACAGAGTCAATCACCACTACGTCCAGTGCGCCGGAGAGAATGAGCCGGTCGGCAATTTCCAGTGCCTGCTCGCCGTAATCCGGTTGAGAGATCAGCAGGTTATCTATATTTACGCCGAGTTTTTGTGCATAGTTACTGTCGAATGCATGTTCTGCATCGATAAAAGCGCACATACCTCCTTTCTTCTGCGCTTCTGCGATCACATGGATGGCCAGGGTTGTTTTACCCGAACTTTCCGGCCCATAAATTTCAACAACCCTTCCTTTGGGCAACCCACCGATACCCAGTGCCATATCAAGCCCGATTGAACCGGTTGAAATGGCTTCTTGTTCTACCACTCCTTTGTCGCTCATCAACATAACCGATCCTTTGCCGAAATCTTTATCGATTTTATCCATCGTTAATTTCAGCGCCTTGAATTTTTCTGATTTTTCTACATTGTCTGTCTTGTTCATTGTAATTGAGTTTAAGTGATGTATCTGGTTTTGCGTTGTAAATGTAATTGGTGAACCAAAGATAGGGGTTTATTTTTATCAACACTAATTTATTTAGTATTTTTTTGATAATTTATTTAGTGAGCAGGAATGGCCATATAAAAAAAGCCCCATCCCGGGGAACCGGGACGGGTTGTGTTCAAGCATGAGAAAAATCTGCAGAAGGCTTCCCTTCTGCTCTCAAGAAGGTTCGGCTATAAAAACGGACCAAATGAATTTGTATACTAAATCCGAAAGCTTTTGCTTTAAATTCTATAACAAATAGAAGACAGTTTTTTGAACTTAACAATACCACAAAGTGGTTATTGCAGGGCAAAAATAGCCCTTTTTTGCCATTACATTAATTTTTAGTTTAATGCAGAATGGTTTTTTGCGGAATTTCTGGGATATCGGGGAAGGTTAGCCGGTTTGTTGTACTCTTATATAGCCACCCGTTGTTCTTCGATCATTTTCCGAAGATTCAGCAGGGCATACCGCATACGCCCCAGGGCTGTATTTACACTACAGTTAAGCATGAGAGAAATTTCCCGGAACTTCAGGTCGGCAAAATGCCGGAGAATAATTATCTCCCGTTGTTCTTCCGGAAGCTGCTCCACCAGTTTCATGATGCGGTCGTGGCTTTGCCGTTTGATCATTATTTCCTCGGCATTGGAATCGTTGAAACGCAGCACTTCAAAAATATCTTTGCCATCAATGGTTTTAATGGATGGTTTTCCTTTTATTTTCCTGAAATGATCCACACAAAGATTGTGGCCGATGCGGATGGCCCATACTACAAACTTATTCTCCTCTTTATACTTTCCTGCTTTTAATGTTTCGATAATCTTGATAAATAGTTCCTGAAAAATATCTTCCGCCAGGTATTTATCTTTTACCAGCAGGTAAATGGATGTATAAATGCGGACTTTATGCCGGTTTACAAGTACATCAAGTGCCTGGGATTCGCCATCAATAAAAAGGGTGACCAGTTGCTGGTCGGGCAGGGTAAAAAGTGATTTCATAGTCAGGATTTGGTTTTAGTCTGGATATCTTGTGATTTTGATCTGGTTTCTAAAGCAGGTACCCGCATTCATCATTGCAGAACAATTTCTTTTTCGGCCATTAGTTTACGGAGGTTAGTCAGTCCGAATTTCATATTGTCCAATGCCGAGTTTAGGCTGCACTGCATGGTATCGGCAATTTCCTTGAAACTCAGACCGGCATAATGATTCAGCACCATTACTTCCCGTTGTTCATCGGGAAGAAGGTCAATCATGTTCTTGATTTTTCCATGGCTTTCGTGGTAGCCGGTTCCGGGTCTGCTGATGGCTGCCGGAATTGAAGTAACATCTTTTGACTTATCGTTTTGGTCAAGCACAATGGCCCGGTTTGCCCGGCGGGTATGCTCTACACAAAGGCTATAAGCAAGCTTCATGGCCCATTGAAGGAAATTACCTTCTTCGGCAGTTTTACCCGCCATCAGGTTATCAATAATCCGGATGAATACTTCGTGAAAAATTTCCTCGGCGGCATACTTATCCTGCACAATAGAATATATCGACCGGTAAATTCTGTCCTTATAAAGTTCAACTAAAGTGGCGAGGGCATTGGGGTCGCCATTGAGATAAAACTGAATGAGTCTCTCATCAGTCATGCTGTTCTGGTTGTTCATAGTAGTAGAGGTAAGTTTGGTTATTGGATATTTATGAACAGGGAATAAAGATTGCCTGAAAAAAGAAAAAGCCTTGTAGTATATGATATGATTTAACTGTAGAAAAATTTCTATTAAGCATTTATATACTTTGTATTGTGCTTTTTATGAGTAAATTTTGAAAAAGTAAAAAACCGCCAAGAGCTTTTTCGGCCGGTTTCGGTCAGGCTCTTATTTTGCCAATTGGTATAATTCTGTTTGCATCGCCAGAGAAGCCATCTGTAGTGGAAGGGGTATTAGATGAGCTACTTTTTATTACTCACCCGCTGCAGCAGTTTGAGGTGTGGTTGAATACTGGAAACGGTATCTTTTTGCAGAAACTGTTTCAGGTGCTTGCAAAAATGGCTGTAGTCGTAATACCCGTAATCTCCATATTTAAAGTCTTCGGGATTGCCGGCAAGCTGCTGAACCGCCTTACGGATACGCAATACCTGCAGCGCTTTTTTACTGCTAAGGCTGGTGGTGCTTTCAAAATACCGGTGTAGTGAGCGGGCCGATATTTTATATTGGGCTGCAAACTCCTCCACCGTTTTGGTAAAGTCATTCTCCCGGTCGCAGTACTGCAGTATTTCAGAAACAATATGGATGGCGTCCCAGGTTCCGGAATAAGAACGGATGAGGGAGAGAAAGTATTCGTTCAGTG
Organism: Chitinophagaceae bacterium; assembly: GCA_003455235.1. Classification (GTDB taxonomy): domain Bacteria; phylum Bacteroidota; class Bacteroidia; order Chitinophagales; family Chitinophagaceae; genus Ferruginibacter. Next base: position 766 of record DMRT01000231.1, on the reverse strand, counting down.
TTTCAATACGCTCTTCAAAAGTTGCCGCTTTTTTTACCTTATCAATCACGCTTTGCTCCATAAGGTAACTCAGCGGGTATATATATTCCTTATACTCCGAAAAGTTCACTTTCGTTTTGAAGATGATCGGCGATATTTTGAACTTGATTCCGAAAAGCCGGTTGCCGGGCTTGTGATAACATTCAATAGCTTTGCTTCGGGGTAAAAACCCATCTGTGCGCATATTGAATTTTTTTTCTCCCACCTGCATCACAAAAGGAGTACCCAGGTTGATGAGATAGGTATAGCCGATATTGGGGAACAGCGCATCGGAAAATCCTTCCGGGTTTTCCTCCAGCAGATCGTCAAAACGGGTTTCCCAGAAAAAATCGATGAAACTCCCCAGTTCCGGCAGTGGTTTTACCCGGTAGTAGTTGTTCTCAAAATGGCTGATATCGAAAAACTCAATGTGTTGCAAGAGGCTATACTTTAATATGCTAAGTTAATTTTGATGCCGGTCCAAAAAAGTGATTTTATACCAGCGGTAATTATTTTCCAACAGCGTTACTCCCCCAACCCCCAATTCGTAACTTCGCCCAATGATGAATTATTTAGACGAACTGAACGAACCGCAGCGGGAGGCAGTAACACATGTGAACGGACCCATTATGATCATTGCCGGCGCCGGCAGCGGCAAAACCAAGGTACTCACCACCCGCATCACCCACCTGATGGCGGCACACCAGGTTGATTCATTCAACATCCTGGCACTCACCTTCACCAACAA
>DMRT01000142.1 GCA_003455235.1 Chitinophagaceae bacterium | reverse complement strand
CAATCTTTTCAATACCACCTCTATTGGTATTGATGCTACCTGCACCGGTAGCGATATGGTGCGTATCGGGAACATTTTTGTAGGTTCTATCGGTGGGTACCAGAACTGGACGAATATTTCCGACGGCAGGTTCAAGGAAAATGTCAAGGAAAATGTACCGGGATTGAGCTTCATTAAACAATTACGCCCGGTGACCTACCAGCTGAACCGGGAAAAGATCAACGAAATGAACGGTGTTACCGAACGGCGCAAACAGACCGCTGCAGAAATGGGAACAATGCCGGCATTCCTCACCGGTGATAAATATTCCGACATCACCACTGGTTTTATTGCACAGGAAGTGGAAGCCGCTGCGCAAAAAGCCGGCTTCAATTTCAGCGGGGTTGACAAGCCCAAGAACGATAAAGATTTTTATGGCCTGCGGTATGCCGAATTTGTGGTACCGCTGGTAAAAGGCATGCAGGAGCAGCAGGCGATCATTGAAGACCAGAAAAAAGAACTGCAGTTCCAAAAACAACGCATCGATGAACTGGAGAAAATGATGAAAGAGATGAAGAGAAACGGAAGTAGGTAATATTTTTATGGGGAACCCGGCAACAGAAGGTAGCAGATGCTATTCTATACAATATTCACCTCCCGCTCCAGGCCCACCCCGAATTTCTTTTTCACACTCCGGAGTATTTCTTCGCTCAGGTCATAGATCTCCCTGCCCGTTGCCTGGCCGTAGTTTACCAATACCAGCGCCTGTTTGGTATGGCAGCCTGCATCTCCTTTGCGGAATCCTTTCCACCCGGCTTGTTCAATCAGCCAGCCGGCTGCCAGCTTTACATGTCCATTTGGTAATGGGTAACCAATTATCCCTGGGAATTGAGACCTGAGCATAGAATACTGGCTACTGGGTATTTCCGGGTTTTTGAAGAAGCTGCCTGCATTTCCAATAATAGCAGGGTCGGGCAGTTTGGATGAGCGGATATTGATTACGGCCTGTGAAATGGCCTGTATGCTCAGCTCCTTCGCTCCCATCTGCTCCAGTTCCTGTTGGATGGCACCATAAGAAGTATTGTATTCCGGAATGCGGTTGAGCCGGTAAGTAACATGGGTGATCACGAATTCATTTCGGAATTTCTTCTTAAACACGCTTTCGCGGTAGCCGAATTCACAATCATTCAGCGAAAAGTGAACGGTCTTCTTATCGTGTAGGTGAAAGGCTTCGAGTGAAAAGAACACGTCTTTTATCTCCACGCCATAGGCCCCGATGTTCTGCATGGGCGAAGCACCCACATTGCCCGGGATAAGCGAAAGGTTCTCTACGCCTGCCCAGCCATTGTGTATACAATGCCGTACAAAATGGTGCCAGTTCACCCCAGCACCCGCCTGCACATATACATGATGCTCGTCTTCCTTGATCTCTTTGATACCGAGCAATTCATTCTTTAACACCAGGCCGTCGAAATCTTTAGTGAAAAGAATGTTGCTGCCGCCGCCGAGAATAAGGGTTTGAGGTTTGGAGTTTGAAGTTTGGGGCTGGCTGAATTCAAGGAGTTGGTGTAATTCATCAACAGTATTAAAGCGGGCAAATTGTTTTGCCCTTACATCGATGCCAAATGTATTAAACGACTTCAGCGATATGTTTTCCTGTACTTCCATTCTAAACTATGAACGATTAGCTGGTAACCTGTAACCACTCTCTAATTTGTATCCACATCCACCACCACCGTTACCGGTTTATAATTTTTTTCCGTGGCAAGCAGGTTGATGTGATTTCTTATCGCCGCTTTATACCTCCCGCTCATCCCGGGTTCTTTGGGCAGTTTGATCAGTATTTCCATCAGGTATTGGTTGCGGATGCGGTTTACCACGGGTGCTGCCGGTCCCACCACAAAATCAGCCAGGTCCTGCTTCAGCAAAGTTGCCAATTTTTCTGCTGCCGCTGTTACAATATTCTTATCCTTGTGTTTCAGCGTAAGCTGGATAAGGCGACTGAACGGCGGGTAAAAGAACTCCTGCCGCTTTTCTATCTCCAGCGCAAATAATCTTTTATAATCATGCTGCTGTACCAGTTGCAGCACCGGGTGCTTGGGGTTACCCGTCTGGATAATCACTTTGCCCTGCTCCTTTTTTCTGCCTGCCCGCCCACTCACCTGTTCCATCAGCTGGAAGGCCCGTTCATTCACGCGGAAATCGGCAAAGGCAAGCAATCCATCTGCATCCAGAATTCCAACAAGGCTTACTTTGTCAAAGTCCAGCCCCTTCACCACCATTTGTGTGCCCACCAGTATATCCATCCGGTGCTGTTCGAACAACTGGATCAGGTTATCGTGTGCGGCTTTACCCCGCACACTGTCCACATCCATCCGGGCAATTTTGTATTTAGAAAAATCATCTTCCAGTTGTTCTTCAATTTTTTCGGTACCGAAATTCTTTTCCAGCCAGTTATTGCTGCCGCAGGCGGGACAGGTAACCAGTTTGGGATAGGTGCTGCCGCAATAATGGCAATGCAGTTTATTGCTGAACTTATGAAGGGTAAGCGATACATCGCAGTGAGTGCATTGCGGTATGAACCCGCATGTTCCGCAGATGAGATACGGATTATAACCACGACGGTTCTGGAAAAGGATCACCTGCCTGTCGGCATCCAGTGCAGTTTGCATGGCATCTTTCAGTTGCGGACTGATCATTACTTTTCCTTTTTTTGCCACCTGGCGGGTATCCACCATTTCAATTGCCGGCAGTCCGATGCCGCCGAAGCGTTCGTTCAGTTCCACCAATGCGTATTTATCATGCAGGGCATTGTAATAGCTTTCCACCGAAGGGGTGGCGCTGCCCAACAATACTTTTGCCCCGAAGAGGGAGGCATAATAAATAGCGGTATCCCGGGCGTGGTAACGCGGTGCCGGCTCATGCTGTTTAAAGGAAGCATCATGCTCTTCATCCACAATCACCAGGCCGAGGTTGGTAAAGGGAAGGAAGATGGCACTGCGGGCGCCCAGTACTATTTTCACTTCACCGGTCCGGACCTTATTCCACAATTCAATACGCTCGTTGTTATTGAACCGGGAATGATAGATGGTGATGTTGCCGCCAAAATGTTTCTGCAGGCGTCGGATGATCTGGGTGGTAAGGGCAATTTCAGGCAGCAGGTACAGCACTTGCTTGCCTTCGGAAAAATATTTTTCAATAAGCTTTATATACACCTGTGTTTTGCCGCTGCTGGTAACTCCGTGCAACAGGCAGACGTTCTTTTTTTCAAATGCCTGGTTTATGGCGTCGGAACACTGCTGCTGGGAAGCGCTGAATTCAAAATCAATTTCCACATCCTTAGGTAAGGACCGGATCCGGTCAACGGCCCGCTTTTCCACGAGCAGCACATTTTTTTCAACCAGGCCCTTCAACTGAGCCGCGGAAGCCCCGGACTTTTTGAGAAGTTCTGCCTGCGTTACATCGCCCGATGTTTTTTCCAGGTGCAGGTAAGCAAGCAGCAGTTCCATCTGTTTGGGAGCCCTTGTCCAGTTATTGAGCAGGTCGCTTAATTTATCTTCATTGGTATAAATGGGATTCAGCAGCACATAGGTTTCTTTTTTCACCTTGTATTGCTCGTCCAGCGCCTCCCATACATGGCAGACCTTTTTATCGATCAGTTTTTTGATGATGGGGTATACGTGGGTAATGTCAAGGATCTGCTGAACCTCGGTGAGCCGCAGTTCTTTTTTCAGCAGCAGGGCTTCGGCCACCAGGAACTCTTCGTCGTTGAGGTAAGAGAAGTCTTCGCCGGCTTCTTCGTTATATACCAGGATGGTTTCGCTGCTCAGTTTAAAATGCGTGGGCAGGGCGGCCGACATCACTTCCCCTTCGGTGCACATATAATATTCGCTGAGCCATTGCCAGAGCTGCAGTTGCTGGGGATACAGGATGGGGGCATCATCCAGTACATTCAAAATATTCTTGGTGGGATAGCCGGGATCTGTATCCGATACGGTACGGATAATACCGGCATATTTTTTCTGTTTACCGAAAACCACTTCTGCCCGGCAGCCGGGTTGTGCTTTTTCTTTTAAATGATCCGGAACCGAGTACGTATAATTGGTGGGAACTGCCAAAGGAAGTATGATCGTTGCCCAAAGAGCAGATGATCCATCTGCAAATGCTATTTCATTTCCCGTATTCATCTTACTCGGCTAAAGGTAACCTGATTTCCCTGAACTTATTTTATCCAGCTGGCCTTGTACTTTATCAAACCTTCTTCCATCACTTTGTATACTTTCTCCCGTAACCGGGGAACATCATGCAGCGTCATCCCCTCCACAGATATCTCTTCTATAAAAACAGATCTCGACTTTCCGGGGTTTAAAGAGAAAATACTCCGGTAATGCATGCGGTCATACGCATCGAGTATCAAAATGGGTTTAATGGGCGTTTGTGTTTCGATGGCCACCTTAAAGGCCCCGTCGTAAAATTCTTTCAGTGGCTGGTGCGACAAATTGAAGGTTCCTTCCGGAGCTACAATGATGGAAATTCCTTTGCGTACAACAGATATCAGCTGCTTCACACTCCGGGCCCTCTTTTCTGGTTTATCCCGTTCCACCATCACCACGGCATTCTTATATATAAACCCGAACAGGGGGATTTTGGCCATTTCGGCCTTGCCCAGGATACGGAAATGTTGCCGCCTGATTGTTTTGAACAGAATAGGTATATCGAGAAAGGAGATATGATTGAATACAAACACGTATTGCCGGTTCCTATCGTGAGCCGCTTCAAAAATATTCCGGTGAAAGATCCCGAGCATCAAAAGCACAAAATCGGGCCAGCACTGGCAAAGCCAGTAGATAAAATTGCCGCCCCGGATCTTCCCGAAAAAGGAGGCCAGCACCACCAGCGGGAAAATGACCAGCAGGAAGGCAATAAAGGGCAGAAAGGCATATATACTGAAAAGGACCCGGAGGATCCGGCTTATAAAGCGCATAATCAGGGACGAAGATAGCTGATTCCGGGCCTGCTACCGGGGCTGAAACCATGGTTTTGGACCGAAACCCAGCTATTTTGGGCAAACCTGCCCGCAAACTGTTGATATTTTTTCAGAAACGCTGCTCATTTTCAGGGGTAAACCCTTACCTTTGCCGTCCTAAATTCGGGATATTATGTTAGCAGTAGTTAAAATAGCAGGTCAGCAATTCAAAGTAAAAGCTGGCGATAGCTTATATGTACCTCATATTGAGGGCAAAGCCGGTGATTCTGTGGAATTTGCCGATGTATTGATGACCGACAATAACGGTAAAGTGGCTGTTGGCGGCGATGTAAAAGCCGTAGTAAAAGCCGAGATCGTTAGCGACCTGGTAAAAGGTGATAAAGTGATTGCCTTCAAAATGAAAAGAAGGAAAGGCTTCCGTAAAAAACACGGGCACCGTACCCAGTACACGCAGATCAAAGTAACAGGTATTGCGTAAGCAATGTTTATTGGTTTACAGGTTTACCAGTTGTAACCATACAACCAATCAGCAAATAAACTAATCAACAAATAAACTCATTACAACATGGCACATAAAAAAGGTGAAGGCTCGGTTAAAAACGGCCGCGATTCACAAAGCAAAAGATTAGGTGTTAAGATTTATGGTGGGCAGCCTGCCCTCGCCGGCAACATCATCCTTCGTCAGCGTGGCACCACGTATCATCCCGGTAAAAATGTTGGTATCGGAAAAGACTTTACCATCTTTGCACTTACCGATGGACTGGTGGAATTCAAAAAAACCAGGGGCGACAGAACCGTTGTTTCGGTTGCAGCTGTAGAAGTGACCGCTTAAAATTTTTTTACATTTTTTTTGGTAGTTTAGAAAATATTTATATTTTTAAGTATTATTTACTAACCAATTAAATCTAAAAAAATGGCAACAAAGAAAAAAGCTGCTAAAAAGAAAGCCGCTCCAAAAAAGAAAGCTGCTCCTAAAAAGAAAGCTGCTCCTAAGAAAAAAGCCGCTAAGAAGAAGTAATCTTCGCTTTTTAACAAAGCAAAATATCTTAAAAGTCCCGGACATACTCCGGGACTTTTTATTTGCTGAAACTATTGCTGGCAGCGGGTTACAGCCAATAAGGGAAACCGGTTTCGCGGTCAACACGTCATCCTCTATTTATACACAAACAACTTAACAAAG
>DMRT01000053.1 GCA_003455235.1 Chitinophagaceae bacterium | reverse complement strand
CACTTCTTTGGCGTGAAGGAGAATTTCTTTGGTGGTCATGGTATAGTGGGTGCACAGATCGGTACTGGTGCCGGACTTGCTTTTGCGGAGAAATACCGCAATTCAAATAACGTGGTCCTTTGTTTCTTTGGTGACGGCGCTGCCCGCCAGGGAATGCTGCACGAAACTTTCAATATGGCCATGCTCTGGCAATTGCCCGTGGTGTTCATTTGTGAGAATAACCACTATGCAATGGGTACATCTGTTGCCCGTACAAGTAATGTACTGGATATTTATAAACTGGCCGATGCGTATGATATGCCCAGCGACAGCCTCGATGGTATGAGTCCGGAAACCGTACACAACGGTGTTTTACGGGCTGTGAACCGTGCCAGGGAAAAAGGCGGACCAACCTTACTGGAAATTAAAACATACCGGTATAAAGGTCACAGTATGAGTGATCCGCAGAAATACCGTACTAAGGAAGAGCTGGAAGAATACAAGGAAAAAGACCCGATCGATCATGTACAAAAAGTACTGAAAGAGCAATATAAAGTGAGTGATGCGGATATTGAAGTGATCGTGGAAAGGGTAAGGGCCGAAGTGGAAGAGTCGGTGAAGTTTGCCGAAGAAAGCCCCTGGCCGTCGGATGATGAACTGCTGAAAGATGTATATGTGCAGGAAGACTATCCGTTCATTGTAGACTAATTAATGTAAACGTTTAATTTTTAATTCTTAATTTTTATAATGGCAGAGATTAAAACAGGCGCAGCACCCGTGGAAGCTGCAGATGTGATTGAAAAAGCAAAAGGTTTTTGGGCAAAATTCAGCAAGCCCATCATATGGGCCGGTTCGGCCGTTATCCTTCTCATTGGCGGATACATGATTTACAAATACATGTTCCGTTTACCCAAAGAGAAAGAAGCCAGCGAAAAAATATTCCCGGCCGAAAAACTGTTTGGCGCCATGGCCAATACTTCTTCATTTGGCAAAGACACCGTGAATACCGTATTAAATGGTGATAAAGCAGCCGGCGTAACCGGTTTACTCAAGATCATCAGCAGCTACGGCAGCACACCGGCTGGTAACAGGGCCCAGTATATGGCGGGAGCCTGCTACCTGCAACTGAAACAGTTCGACAAAGCCATCAAGCACCTGAAAGAATTTGACGGCAACGGCGCCAACCAGATACAGAGCAAGGCCTATATCATGCTTGGCCATGCCTATGCCGAACAAAAGAAAACTGAAGACGCCCTTTCTTACTACGAAAAGGCTGCTTCTGTGGCAGAGGGGGATGAAGGCATGGCTTCGGAAGCCCTGTTCCTGGCAGGCCGCTATGCAGATGCCACCGGCAAAAGCAAGGAAGCGATTGAACTTTTCCAGAAGCTGAGTGATAAATATCCCGCCAGCCAGCACGTAAGATCGGGTGATACAGAAAAATACCTGGCCCGCTTAGGTGTAACCAAATAAAAAAATATGTCTGCTTCAAACGAGCACGTAAACGATATCACAGGCATCCGGCTACCAGCGGATGCCTGTGTTGTAATCATCCGTACCGAATGGAATGATGCCACCGTTGGCAAGCTGGAAGAAGGTTGCATACGCCTCCTGCAGCAGCACCGGGTAAATTTCACACTGATTACCGTGCCCGGCGCCTTTGAAATTCCCTTTGCCATAAAAAAATACTGGGACGCCTGTAAATACCGGGAAGACAAACCACATGCCTTTATTGCACTTGGCTGTGTGCTTCGGGGCGATACGCCTCACTTTGAATATGTATGCAGGGCCGTAACCGACGGTATTCAGCAACTGAATATGTGCCTGCCCGTACCCACCATCTTTGGCGTACTTACGGTGGACAACCAGCAGCAGGCCGATGACCGTACCGGAGGCAAACACGGGCACAAGGGAGAGGAGGCTGCCATCACCGCACTGAAGATGATCGGATTAGTTAATACCTTTATTAAATAAAAGATACATGAGGTACCTGTTGCTTTTATGGGCGCTTATTGCGTTTGCATCCTGTAATAACAGCACCGATGCGCCGGCTAAAGACGTGAGTGTAACTAAAGATTCACTTCCCCCGCAGGTGAGCAATGAAAAAGAAACCAGTTATATCCACCGTTTCCCCGATATGGTACTGGAGCATAAAATAACGGCGGCCCTTCTCAGATTATCTTTTGTTCAGAAAAGCAACAGTTATATCGACTCGCTGAGTAATCATAAACAGGGAATTTCCTTTATGCTCGACAGCGCAAAAGACAACCTGGTATCGGTACAGGCAGGATACAATGGCGAGCAGCGTTTCGAAACCTATTATCATTTTTATGTGAACCCCCGTACCATGGAAATACAGGTGTACGACCCCGTGGAGGATAAAACACGTTCTGTAAAAGAGTATTTAAAGACATTGAAATAAATGAAAGTCCAGTTATTCATTCCCTGTTTTATTGATCAGCTTTACCCGCAAACCGCCTTTAACATGGTAAAAGTGCTGGAAAAAGCCACCTGCGAAGTGCTGTACAACAGCAACCAAACCTGCTGCGGGCAGCCCGCTTTTAACGCAGGATTCCGGGATGATGCCCGGGCTGTTTGCTCCAAGTTTTTGAAAGACTTTGACGGCGCTGATTACATCGTAGCGCCCAGCGCCAGTTGTGTTGGCTTTGTACGTAATTATTACAGCACCCTTTTCGATAACTCATCGCAACACAACCAGGTGAAAGAACTTGGTAAACGCATTTATGAATTCTCCGAATTTTTGATTGATGTACTGAAGATTGAAAACTACGGGGCCGTGCTGAATGCCAAAGCCACCTACCACGATAGTTGTGCCGCACTCAGGGAATGCCGCATCAAAGAAGGTCCGAGGAAACTGCTGGGTCATGTAAAAGGACTGGAGCTGGTGGAAATGAACGACGTGGAAACCTGCTGCGGTTTCGGCGGAACTTTTGCCGTAAAATTCGATTCCATCTCTGCCGGCATGGCCGACCAGAAAATAACCAATGCCATGGCCACCGGCGCCGAGTACATCATTTCCACCGACCAGAGCTGCCTGATGCAGCTGGATGGATTCATCAAAGGCAAAAACCTGCCGATCAAAACCATGC
>DMRT01000143.1 GCA_003455235.1 Chitinophagaceae bacterium | reverse complement strand
AAAACGAACACAGGGCCACATCCATACATTTACCACAATCGGGAAATTATTTTCATCGTAGTTGAAACTGGGACCATTCTTGGCCGGGCCAGCATCGTCATCACCGTCGGTTCCATCTGATGCTTCTACAATCACTTCTTCGCCATAAATCTCTTCGTCGCCCACAATCTGCAATACCGCCGATTCACTGCCGTTCTTTTCGAGCTCAATCACGGCTATGTCCTGGTTTTCGTTTTCCGAAACGGCTACCTGCAACACAAAAGCATGGGCGTCTTTATCTGATTTGTCAATCACCCGTACATAATCTGTTTCCCCATCCCCATTCAGGTCAAGGTTGTTCACGTTGTTTGATTCGGTATTGATCAGCTTCTCGAATTCTTCCGGTGATCCGGCTTTTTTAAACATTTCAATGGCGCCCTGCAGGCTGAAATTATCACCAGGCAGACCGGTTGAATCGGCCTCCTGTGCACGGGCAATGCCTATGTTCACCAGGGAAGCGGTGATGAGGCAGGTAAGAAGTTGTAGCTTTTTCATTGTTGTGTGTTTTAGTAATAAGGGGTTGGTTGAAGTGTATTTGATTGTTTTTTATGCAGAAGGTTTAACGGCTCAGGGCAGGCTGTATTGTTTGAACCAGGCCCAATGAAAAACGGCTCCTCTTAGCGGGTAGTTGACGCCATTTGGATATTCATGATCCATTCCTTTTACTTCCACCATTCTGAACACATTGTTCGGATTGCCGGATAAACCCACATAATCTGCCATAACGACTGAATTTGTATCACCGCTTACAGTATAAGATGATGCATTCAGGCGAAACGTATTGATATAAGGCTTGGGCTGTACACTATACAAATATGGATATGCTGTATATAGCTGGGTAAAACCCATTGGTACGCTTGAGCCTGCCTGGAGCCCTAAACCTTTTATCATTTTTCCATCCTTACTGCCAAACATGAGCATAGATGGCAATAACCTAACCGGGTTGCAGGTGGTATCACGGGGGAAAGCGCCGCCTCCGCCGCTGGCAATCGCTGCTGCCAGCATATCTGATATTTCTACAGAACAGGTGGCAGTGAATTGCCCGCCATTTGAAAATCCTACCATATAAATTCGCTTCTCATCAACTTTAAATCTGGCTTTCATAGCCGCTATCATCTCCTTCATAAACTTAACGTCGTCTTTGGGATTAGTTCCAGGGCAAATATCAGAACCGCCAGGAAAAGAATTCCATTTCGTCATGTTTGTAATTACTCCATTTTCGTTTGTACAATAAACTAAAGCAGTTGGGAAAACGGTGAGAATATTAACTGAATCACCAACTTCTTTCCAGCCGGAAATATTATAGAACTGTTCACCGGTCTGCCCGCCGCCATGGCACATAATGACAACTGGTGTTACAGAACTATTTGTATAGCCGGCAGGGACATGAACATAATATTCCCTTTCCACACCATCAACGGTTATGGTAAAACGGTTCTTGCCTTTTACATAACCGGAATTGGTTCCGGTTCCGTTGATGGGGGTAATGCTGTCTTCCTTCTGGCAGGAGAACAGGGTGAATGCAATGAATGCGGCAGTAATAATTTTTCTGTTCATGGTATTTAATGATTACAAATCAAAGATGTGATCATTAAATACATTCCGGATAGAACCGAAGGGTGATTTTACCGGTGGTCACTGCAGCATGCAATCCCTCAGTTTGGCAATGGCAGCCGTACGGCCGGTCACGTCTAATTTGAAATAAGCGTTGTTGATGTGTTTTTTCAGTGTGTTCATGGCAATGAAGAGAGAACCGGCGATCTGCTGGTTTGTTTTTCCTTCATACAATAACCGCATCACGTCAAATTCCCGTTCACTCAGCGGCGCCGTAAGCTGTTTATTGATCTTATCCGGCAACAACACCCGTACGTGCCGGTTTGCCTGTGTGGCATGATTGGCCAGGGCAATCTCGATGCTGGCGTACAGGGTTTTTTCGTTAAAGGGTTTTACGATAAAGCCCGAGGGATTGGTTTGCTTTGCCTTTTCCAGTGTTTCTTTGTCGGAATAAGAAGTGAGGTAAATAAAGGGGATGAAGTTGTTCCGGTTGATGTAGTCGGCAATGTCAATCCCCGTTTTATCACTTTCCAGGTTAATGTCCAGGATGGCAAGGTCGGGCTGATTTTTTTTCAACTGAAAAAATGCCTCTTCCGGATCATAGGCAATACCGGCCACTTCATAATCGTGGTTGTTCAGGTACATGCCGATGTTTTTGGCAATCAGCGGTTCATCTTCAACGATCAGTACTTTTATGCCGGACATATCAGGTAATTGTTTTGAATCGGGAAATAATCAGCTGAACATCGGTGCCATCACTCCCGTCGATATTCATCCGGGCCTTCATCTTCTGGGCAAAAGCTTTGATGATCTCATAGCCGAATGAACCACTGTTGTCAGGATCAAAACCGGCCTTTAACCCGATGCCGTTGTCTTTTACTTCTAAAAGCATCTCATTGTTTTGCTTTTTCAGTGTAACCCATATGTCGCCGGAATCTTTCTCCCTGAATGCATATTTCAATGCATTGCTGATGAGTTCATTCAGGATCATGCCCAGCGGAATGGCAGTGTCGGTATGCAGGTTCATGTCTTCGATGGAAGTATGCAGGCGGATCTTATCGGTGCGGATATTATAGGTCTGGAACAGGTGGTTGCTCAGCATGCGGATGTATTCATTCATGTTCACGCTGTTCACCACGTTGCCCTGGTACAGGTTCTGGTGGATGAAGGCCATGCTCTGTACCCGCTGGATGGCTTCCTTGATGAGAGCGGTTGCCCGTTCGTCATTCAATGACTGCGACTGCAGGTCGAGCATGCTGCTGATCACCTGCAGGTTGTTCTTTACCCGGTGATGAATCTCCTTGTTCAGCACTTCCAGCTCGGAACTTTGTTTGTTGATGATGGCGTTTTTCTTCTGTTGTTTTTTAAACTGGAAGAAAATAATGCCTCCCAGCAAGGTCATCAGCGCCAGCCCGGCCCAAAGCATGTTTTTATTCCTCCGCTCATCATTCAGCAATTGCTGCTTAAGGTTGTTTTCACGGCTGAGAGAAAGGCTTAATTCTTTTTCTTTTGACAACTGGCTGTTTCGCAAGTTAGATTCTGTTTCGAGGGCTGCCATCAGCAGTCGCTGGCTGGCCAGGGAAGAATCCTTTAAGATATTTTCTCTCAATAAGGCCATGCGTTTCAGTTCTTCTTTGCTCAGTTCCTGTTCTTTCAGTTTATTAACCAGGCTGAGGTATTCAATCTCTTTCTCTTTCAGACTGGCATCGGCATTGTTCCTGATCTCTGCACTGATCCGTTCAATGTTTTCATTGCGGAAAATGTCTTTGTATTTATCCAACAACCTGGTCATCCGGAAGGCCGTTTTATAATCTTCTGTCTGGCTGCTCATTTCAGACAGTAATGTCAGTCCTGTAATGGCCAGTTCTGGGCTTCTTGACTTTTCAACGAGGGAGGCGGCAGAATCAAAATACCTCTCGGCCATGGCCTTGTCTTTGGTTGCCATGTAATAACCCGATGTTGCGGCCAGCAATCTTACCGTATTGGCCAGGTTGCTTTGCCGGGCAATCATTTTTTCCGCCTGCTTTTTGGCTTCGGCTGCTTCTTCCAGTTTCCCCAGGAAACTAAGATTTACGAATTCATCGATTGCTCCGTCGGCTCTTGCTTCGGCATCTTCTTTCGCCAGCCGCTGCACTTCCCGGGAAAAGTAAAGGGCACTATCGTATTGTTTCAGGGAAAAATAGATCTTGGAAAGTTTGCTGTTGGTTGCGATGATACCCGGTTCATCGTTCAGGCTGGTTTTAACAGCCAGGGATCTTTTGAAATACCCCAGGGCGCCACGGGGCTGACCAAAATCAAGTGTGATATTTCCCATCGCATCCTGGCATTCGTTCAGCAATTTCAACTGACCCGTTTTGCGCAACAGGGCGGCTGCCTCCCGGTAGTTGTCGAACGATTGGCGAAAATAGCTCCGGGCGGAGTAAATATCGCCGATGGTCTTGTATAAAATGCCAAGCGATATCTCATCATTCAGTTTCTGCAAGGCCGGTTTGGCTTTTTCAAGATGGGTAAGTGCCTCGTTATACGATCTTGTTTTTACGTACAGGATACCCAGTTCGGTTTCACTGGCCGCCATACCCGGAAGATAGTTAATGGCTTCAGCGGCAGCAAGTGCTTTTGTTGCCCAGCTGATGGCCGCTGTTGTATTTTTTTCGGATAGCTCTTTACTGCGTACAAGGTATTGTTTAATGGCGGCGCTATCTTCTGTTCTGTTTGGGGCGGGCTTTATTTGTCCGGCAACGGGCCACACGAAAAGAACGGCACTATATAGTATCAGCCATCTCATACTTAAAAGTATAGCTTAGTTCCGGGTTTTAATAATCCCGGCCACCTGCAAAACTCCCTCAAAATCAGTTCCGGCCGGTAACCCCCAGGGGTTATTTGTAGGGCCCGCGACAAATTTTTCAGGAAAAATTTGGAGATCTGGATTTCTTTATCGTATATTTGCGATATAAAATAAAAACAATGGCCATTCATAAAAAAGAAGAATTTACGCAGAAAGAGCAGGACCTCTCGGCTTTTGCCAAGGCCCTGGCGCACCCGGCCCGCATTGCCATCCTCAAGCTGCTGGCCCAGCGCAATGAGTGTATTTGTGGCGAAATTGTAGATGTGCTGCCGCTTTCCCAGTCCACCGTATCGCAGCATTTGAAAGAACTGAAGAACGCCGGGCTGATCGATGGCAATATCGACGGACCGCGGAGCTGCTACTGCATCAACTGGAAGGCCTTCGACAAATTCATGGGCGAATTCAGTTCACTGTTCAATAAGCTGAAAGTGCAGAACGAAAAAGCCTGTTGCTGAAAATAATTAATAACCTCCCGTACCAGGCCGGTTGGCGGGGTATGGGGCAAAACGAAAACCATGAACAACGAATCCCAAATCAAAGAACTGGTAAAAGAAAAATATGCAGCCATTGCGCAACAGGATAAAGGCCTGAATGCCGCTTCCTGCTGCGGCGCCACATCCGCCTGCTGTGGAGACGACGTGTATAATATTATGGCCGACGATTACAGCAAACTGGAAGGCTATAATCCTGATGCCGACCTGGGGCTGGGCTGCGGTTTGCCTACCGAATTTGCAAAAATCAGCGCCGGTGATACCGTGATCGATCTTGGCAGCGGCGCCGGTAATGATGCCTTTATAGCCCGGAAACTGGTGGGCGAAGGCGGTAAAGTGCTGGGCATTGATTTTACCGAAGCCATGATCAGCAAAGCAAGAGTTAATGCTGAAAAACTCGGTTTCAATAATGTGGAGTTCAGGCTGGGCGATATCGATGATATGCCCGTAACCTCCAACTACGCAAACGTAATCGTAAGTAATTGTGTATTGAACCTCGTGCCCAATAAATACAAAGTGATCAGCGAGATTTACCGGGTGCTGAAACCAGGCGGCCATTTTTCCATTTCCGATATAGTATTAGAGGGGAACCTGCCTGCTAAATGGAAAGAAGTGGCAGAACTGTATGCCGGTTGTGTGTCGGGCGCTGTACAAAAACAGGTGTACCTGGAAATGATCCAGGAGGCCGGGTTTAAAAATGTTCTCGTTCAGAAGGATAAAACCATTCATATTCCGGATGACATCCTTGCCAATTACCTGAGTGCCGGGGAGATTGCAGAATATAAAAAGGGAACCACCCGGATCAGCAGCATAACCGTTTATGCAGAAAAGCCTGCCAAAGATGAGCGCAAATGCTGTGAACCCGGAAGCGGCTGTTGTTAGAAAGTATTTTTCATCATAAACAGTAAAGCCATGAACACAAATCAGAAAGATCCGGGTTGTTGCGAAACAAACAGCGGATGCTGCGGCCTCACCGATTGGGGTTGCTGCTAAAAAAACCAGGGCCGGCAAAGAGTAACAATGCCGGCCTTACCTGAAAATTAACCGAATTAAAATAAACATCATGAAAACAGAATTACTGGCATCGCACCCATCAAAAACAGAAGAAACTACATTCAGCTACCTGTGGCTGAATGGCGAACGGGTGATCGGTATTGAAGGCCTTGAAATATTTGAAGACTGCCGGCAGCTGCATCAGCTTCCCGGCATTAAAAAAGAACAGCGGGAAGAACTCAACGCCATCATCAATGCCTCGCTGGAACGCTATGCCGAAGAAGGCATCTGTGATTACTGGCCCTGCCTCGTAAGCAAGGCAAAGGAATACTTTTCCGGCCAGGGGTATTGTGTCATTAAAAAAGACAAAGTAACCATTGATCTGCGGCAGCAGGTGGAATTGTCTGCAACTACTTTTGCACCGGAGCAGGAAGCGAACCCGGCCAGCCGACGGTTGCTTACAGTAGCCGACCTGTGGAATATTCAACGGATGGTCAAAATGAGAACGCAGCGGAGATATATCTGGTAATTGTGATTTTATAACTACTCAATACATCAGCATGACCTCATCAGCAACACAGCCTGTTTTAACAATCGCTGACGGCAACGCAGAGCGATCCCGGGTAATGACCCTGCTGGAAGCACAGGGCCTGCCCGTTACTGATATCAGCGAAAACACCGAGCTTTATTCCTTTTGGGAAGGAGAAAAAATGATCGGCACGGCCGGGCTCGACATCTTTCCCGGATGCACCCTGCTGCGCAGCATAAGTGTACTGGCAGATCTGAAAGGGAAGGGTTATGGGAAAAAACTGAACGAACGGATAGAGGTGATTGCGAGGGAAAAGGGGATTGATGCCCTGTACCTCATCACCCATACCGCAAAAGATTTTTTCGCAAGACAGGGATACGAAGTGATTGACCGGGTAACGGCCCCGGAACCAATACAACAGACGGACCAGTTTGTAAGCCTCTGTCCTTCCACCGCCGTGGTAATGAAAAAGCAGCTATGAAGAAGATCTTGTTTGTATGCATTGAAAACAGCAACCGCTCGCAGATGAGCCAGGCGTTTGCGAAAATGCTGGGGGGTAACGAAGTAGAGGCTTACAGCGCCGGCAGCAAACCCAGTGGCCTGGTAAATCCCAAAGCCATTGCCGCTATGAAGGAGCTGGGCTATGACCTGGCAAAGCATGAAAGCAAGAGCCTTGATGATGTAAAGGAGTTTGCTCCTTTTGATGCTGTGGTTACCATGGGATGCGGCGATGCCTGCCCATGGATGCCGGCCAAACAGTTCATCGACTGGCAGATTCCTGACCCGAAGCATATGGAGCCGGAGCAATTCAATGAAGTTAGAGACCTCATTGCCGGGAAAGTAAAACAACTTCTTACCGGACTGAAATAAAAATGCTCCCCATTGGGGAGCATTACTCTTTTTAATTTTCAGATACTATCTATCGTTTACTGATCTTCGACAACAAGCGCAGGATCTCGAGGTACAACCACACAATGGTTACCAGCAATCCGAATGCACCATACCATTCCATGTATTTGGGAGCGCCCATTTCTACCCCGTTCTCGATCATGTCAAAATCGATGATGAGGTTAAGTGCAGCCAGTGCCACTACAAAAACGGAAAACCCGATACCCAATGCACTCCCTTCATGCAGGAAGGGGAAATTAATGCCAAAGAAACCCAGCACCCAGGTAAGCAGGTAAAAGATGGCAATACCAGCCGTGGCGGTGAGTATGATTGATTTAAACTTTTCAGTAGCCCGGATGATACGGAAACTGTAAAGCAGGTACATGCCCACGGCGGTTCCGAAGGTGAGTCCCACGGCATTGATCACGATATTCGGGGCCACATCAGCAAACGCAAAATTATAATAGGCCGAAATGGCGCCCACAAACAATCCTTCCAGCAGGGCATAGGCCGGTGCCAGGTATGGACTCCATTCTTTTTTGAATATAAGAACCAGGGCTACCGCCAGTCCGCCAAAAGCGCCTATATAAATAAGCGGCATTACATTGGCTCCCCCGGCAAATTGTTTCCAGGAGTAAAACGAAGTACCCATTACCATCAGGAAAAGAAAACCGAATTTCTGCAACGTGCCTTTCACGGTCATGGCATTTTCGTTGGTCACCACATCGGACAATACGGTATCCTTGAATCTTTTTTCAGACAGCGCAGGATTACCAGATTTGAATAATTCCATAGTTGATTATTTAAGAAATAAAAATAAGGCTTTTATAAGAATGGACGTCGTTAATTTTTAAGTCCGGGATACCGGCTTACCGTTTCAAAATCGTACTCATCCTTTGCCTTTAAACGTACAATAAACTGGCTCAATTGCGTGGAATCGGAAGAATCTTCATATACCTGGTCGTGTGCCAGCAGCACCAGGTGGCCCGGTGTTTTTGTTTTGCTGTTGCTGAACATACTGTCTATCTGCTGTATGATCTGCTCACCGGTAGTAAGCAGGTTGAGGCTTTTGTCGTAATGCCATTCCAGGTCCCAGCCCACCACCAGGAAACCGTTGGCATATAAAGTATCTGCCGCTGGTGACGATGCCTTGATGTCGGTACTGTTGACGGTGCTTGTTCGCCATATATTTCTTCCGGGCGTGCGGATGATGTTGGATGTTAACTGCAGGCTGTCGGCACAGCGTTTAAAATCCTTCAAGGCACTGTCGGGCACCTGGTAAAATTTCAGGAATTTATTTTTGAAGGCGTGGGTGAAACTGTGATTGGCGATCTCGATGTACCGGCAATTCACCAGGCTGTCGAAAATGGCTGCCTGGTCTTTGCTGCCATATACATGTTCGCCGATGATGAAAAGGGTGACGGGTACTTCTTCTTTTTTAATCACATCATACATATTCCGGGTTCCTTCATTTGGCCCGTCATCGAATGTGAGATAAATGGTCTTCTTTTTTTTCTTCGGGGCATCGGCCTTTGCCGGTTGAACTGCAACCGTGTCGGGCGGCGAAGCATGGATGCTGATGGATGGGGTGTTCGTTTCTGTTTTAAATCCATGGCAGGCAGAAAAAACAACGGTCATAAATGTTGTTTTTAAGAACTGGGAGGTGACGGCTTCGGTTTGTGTACCGGGGTAGCCGCCGGTGGCAGGGTCAGGGTCCATAAAATGAGGGTGATTGTTTAATTGAGCAATGAAGATAATAGTGCGGAAATGCGGTTTCAAAATCCTGCCTGTTAAATATTGTGTAAAGCAATCTGATCTCAGGGCTGACCACATAGGCACATCAGGGAACATAGATATCACATGGGTTCTATTGTGTATTCCTGTATACTATGTTCTATGTGGTTCAAGCCGGCTACAATCTTTACCGGGATGATACTCCGGTTAAACCCGGTGTTCCTTATCTTTGCGGTATGCAACAGCTGTTAACACAGATTGAAGAACTGAAAAAAGAGATCGCAGCATTCAATGGAGGCGATGCCGAATCATTCCGCATTAAATACCTGGGCTCCAAGGGCCTGGTAAAATCCCTGATGGGCGAAATGAAGAACGTGGCTGCCGAAAATAAAAAAGAAGCCGGCCAGCTGCTGAACGAGTTTAAACTTTTTACGGAAGAAAAATACGAAGTACTGAAGTCTGCCTCGGCTTCAAACGGCAAACCTCAAACTTCAACTATCGATCTCACGCTTCCCGGCGACCCGATGCCGCTGGGCAGCCGTCACCCCATCAGCCTGGTAAAGAACCGGATCATCTCTATCTTCCAGCGCCTGGGTTTTGCCGTAGCCGAAGGGCCGGAGATTGAAGATGACTTTCATAATTTCTCGGCACTTAACCTGCCCGAGAATCATCCTGCCCGCGACATGCAGGACACTTTTTATATTTCTCAAAACCCCGATTGGTTATTACGCACGCATACCTCCAGCGTGCAGGTACGGGAGATGGAAAAAGGAAAACTTCCCATCCGCATCATCTGCCCGGGGAGGGTATACCGCAACGAAACCATCAGTGCCCGGGCGCATTGCTTTTTTCACCAGGTGGAAGGGTTGTACATCGCCGAAAATGTTTCCTTTGCCGACCTGAAACAAACCCTGTACTTCTTTGTGCAGGAGATGTTTGGTGAAACAGTGAAGATCCGTTTCCGGCCAAGCTATTTTCCCTTCACCGAACCCAGTGCCGAAATGGACATCAGTTGCCTCATCTGCGGCGGCGAGGGCTGCAATGTTTGTAAAAAAACGGGCTGGGTGGAGATACTCGGCTGTGGTATGGTTCACCCGAATGTGCTCGACAATTGCGGCATCGACAGTAATAAATATACCGGCTTTGCCTTCGGCATGGGTATCGAACGCATTACCATGTTGAAATACCAGATCAAAGACCTGCGCCTGTTCAGTGAGAATGATGTTCGCTTCCTCGACCAGTTTACGGGAGCTGTTTAATTTACTTCCTAACATGTCTCAAGCAATCAACTCCATTTGTGTTATTGGTGCCGGCACCATGGGCAGCGGTATTGCGCTTTCTGCAGCACAAAGCGGGTTCCAGGCATTCTTGTTTGATATTAACGAACAGGTGCTGAAAAAATCAAGGGCTTCTGTACTGAAGAACCTGCAGTTCCTGGTAGATAAACAAAAGATCTCAGCAGAAGAAAAAGGAAAGATCTTTAACCGGATACAATTCATCAGCAGCATACACCGGTGCAAAGCGGATGTTAACATAGAAGCGATCATAGAAAAACTCGAAGCAAAGGTTTCCTTGTTTAGCCAGTTAACGGAAGTAAATGATGCCGGAACCATCTTTGCCAGCAATACTTCTTCTTTATCCATTTCAGCCATTCAATCAACAATTACCAATCCCGGAAGGGTGGTGGGCATGCACTTCTTCAATCCTGCCAATATCATGAAACTGGTGGAAGTGGTGAAGGGAGACCAAACATCCGGGGTGGTGGCAAAAACGATTTACGACCTGTGTTTGAAACTCGGTAAAACACCTGTGATGTGCAAAGATGCCCCGGGCTTTATTGTAAACCGCGTTGCCCGGCATTATTACCTGGAAGCGATGAAACTGGTGGAAACAGGAGCCGCCACTTTCGAAACGGTGGACGAGATCATGGAAGCCACCGGTTTTAAGATGGGGCCCTTTCGTTTGATGGACCTCATCGGCATGGACATCAACTTTGCCGTTTCGCAATCAGTATATGAAGCATTTGGAAAAGCTGAACGTTTCATGCCGTCGCCTGTACAGGCCGAAAAAGTGGCGAAGGGCGAATTGGGAAAGAAAACAGGTAAAGGGTTTTACCAATACTAATCCTGCTGTTTACTGGTGAGGGCATATACTGCAAAGGAAGCAAGCCAGTGTTCCCCCTCATAATTACCGCTCGCCACCTGTGGCAATGCTGCTTCCAGGTGTTCATTGGCCAGCTTGAGCAGGTGTTCATTCTTTGTTACTGCCGCCATTCCTTTCAGGCACCAGGCCCTGCTTAAATTCAACCCATCCAGGTGAACCAGTTTACCATCTGTGCGGTCTTTCACTTCTCCGGGTTTTATGGTAAAGTTCTTGTCGAAAAGCAGTGGCATGAATTTCTTCAGCCAGGAAATGAATGCAGAAGCGGGAAGCACTTTACGCATCAGGTCAGCCTCTTCCAGGCAGGGGCTCAAAAAATCGGAGCCTCCGGGTTCCCAGCTGAACGGACAATTCTTATCCCCAAAATAAAAACGCATGGCTGCTTCTTTGATCGAACGGCTTAGTGCGGTATCGTGACGGTGAACGGCATAATCGTACATCATGCTGAGTCCGAATGCAAGGTTACTGTGTTCTCCCACCCGGATGGGATAAACCAGCTTGGAAAGATAACTGCAGGTAAGTTTTGAAAGTTCGGTAGCCAGCGGCTGCAGGGCTGCCGCCCAGCGCTGTGCATCGGCATCGTTCCAGCCAAGCAGTTCATCCTGCAACTGCAGCAGCCAGGCCCATCCATAGGTACGCTCAAAACTCTTATTGTCTTTCGGCAGGAAGATGCGGATCTCCTGCCGGATATTTGCTTCAGTAAAATGTTTGTTGAACAGCTCCCTCACCTGTTTTGCTTCGGGCAAACCGGGGAATAACTTCAGCAGCCGCACCAGCATCCAGTGCCCGTGTACACTGCTGTGCCAGTCGAAACAGCCAAAGAATGCCGGGTGATAATTTTTTGGCGCTGTAATCAGTGAAGAATCTCCAAACGTGATTCCTGTCTTGTATGGCAATTCCTTTTCTGCACAACGAAGCGGCAGCAGGGCAAAATGGGAAGCGCCGGTTTGTGTAAGAACAATCTGCCCGTTCCTGGTTACGTAATGCGGTTCCTGGGCAGCAGCGGCAAACCCTTTGATCAGTAGGGCCAATAAGAAAAAGTATTTACCCGGCATCTTGTTATTTTTGACTGCTAAAAGTAATATTTATTCCTTCACCGGCTTACAGCATATCAGCCCTTAATGAGACAGCTTTGCTGGTTTCCTATGGCAATACGATCCAAGAAGCGATCAATGACCGGGTGATCAGCCTGCATCAATCATTCCGCACAGAACCCTTCATTGGTCTTGTCGAAACAGTTCCCTCGTATTCGTCATTGACTGTATTTTATGATCCCTTGCTGGTACGAAACGGCCATCCGGGAGTACGATCGGCAGCCGACCTGGTAAAAGCCATCGTGCGGCAACGTGCCGATACCATGAATGAAACCCCGGCACTCTTCAAAAAAAAGACCGTCATCATTCCTGTTTATTACCATGGTGAAGACCTCGACTTCGTTGCTTCACAAAACAATCTTTCAAAAGAAGAGGTCATAACCCTGCATCATTCCCGTACCTACCGGGTGTTCATGATTGGGTTTTTACCCGGCTTCCCTTATATGGGACCCGTTGATGAAGGAATAGCAACAGCCCGGCGCTCATCGCCCCGAACAAAAGTAAAAGCGGGAAGCATTGGCATTGCCGGGTTTCAAACAGGCATCTATCCGCTGGATTCGCCGGGTGGCTGGCAGCTGATCGGAGAAACACCACTTAAAATATTTGACAAGATGAAAGAACCGGTTTGTTTGCTGGCAGCAAGTGATGAGGTCAGATTTGTGCCCATTACCCGGGAAGAATTTGAAAGACAAGATGAGTATCATCATTCATAAACAAGGACTACTTGCCACGGTGCAGGGTAAGCAACGGTATGGCTACCGGGATGCCGGCATTGGTCCCGGTGGCGCCATGGACCTGTTTGCGATGCATGCAGCCAATTACCTGGTGGGGAATGAGGAAGATGCGGCTGTACTTGAAATGAATTTTCCGGCGCCGGAGATTGTATTCCGGAAAGATGCATTGATTAGCCTGGCAGGAGCAGATATGGATGCTTGTGTGGATGAGATCCCGTTGCCTGTTTGGAAACCGGTATTGATAAAAAAAGATTCGGTGTTGAAGTTCCGGAAGCCGGTGCATGGTTCAAAACTTTATCTCGCTGTTCGTGAGGGATGGATAGCCGAAAAATGGCTTGGCAGCAGCAGTACACACCTGAAAGCAGCCGCCGGCGGATATGCCGGCCGTTCCCTGGAAAAAGGAGATGTGATTGAATTTGGTGAACCGTCATTTTTTTTAACAGAGAATAAAATACTTCCCTGGGGCTTCACATCTCAGGAACTGCAGGAAGTGTACCCGGTAAACAAAGCAATGCGCTGTATATGCGGAGCGGAATGGAGCCTGTTAGCATCTTCCTCAAAAACAATATTCAGCGAGCAGTCTTTTGCTTTAAACAATCAAAACGACCGTATGGGCTATCGCCTGAACGGGCCTCGTTTGTTTACGGAGAAACCGGTAGAAATGATTTCCTCTGCCGTAGATGCCGGAACAGTTCAATTGCTCCCTGATGGAAACCTGATCGTGCTGATGGCCGATCACCAAACAACTGGTGGATACCCACGCATTGCATCGGTGATCAAAGCGGATATACCACCCCTGGCCCAGCTTAACGCCGGTGATGAGTTCCGCTTTACCATCATCGATGCGGCGGAAGCAGAAGATGCACTAATTTCAAGACAGCAAAAACTGCAGGAGATCAAGGCGGCTTTCCGGCAGCAGTATCAAAAATATTTCCAACATTGATCGATATCAACTGCGATATGGGTGAGGGAGTAGGCAACGAAGCATTGCTGATGCCTTATATTCATTCCGCCAATATTGCCTGTGGCTACCATGCCGGAGATGCAGCAACCATGGAGCGGGTTGTTGATCTTTGCCTGCAGCATAATGTACACATCGGTGCCTATCCTTCTTTCCCCGACCGGGAGAATTTCGGAAGAACAGCAATGCAGCTTTCGTTGATAGATGTACACAGGCTGGTAACGGAACAGCTGGAGATCCTGAACCGTGTCATAATAAAGAAAGGGGGAAAGATGCATCACGTGAAACCACATGGCGCCTTATATAATATGGCAGCGAAGGAAACCCCCATTGCTCACGTCATTGCCCGGGCCGTGAAGAATTTTGATTCTTCACTCATGTATTACGGGCTTTCGGGTTCTGTGATGATCGATATGGCAAAAAAGGAAGGATTGCGGACGGCCAGCGAAGTTTTTGCCGACAGAACCTATCAGTCCGATGGTTCACTTACTCCACGATCACAGCCTAACGCCTTGCTCACCGATGAAAGTGCCATGCTGCAGCAGGTAATGAAATTGGTAAAAGAAAATAGTGCCGTTGCGGTTACAGGAGAAACGGTCCGCATCCAGGCAGATACCGTTTGCATTCATGGGGACGGAACTCATGCCGTGGAATTTGCTAAAGCCATCTATAAAACACTGTGTGAAAAATAAATCCTTCCTCTCGGGCCCTTTGCTGGGCGCAGCATTCCTGATGGCCACTTCGGCCATCGGCCCGGGCTTTATCACCCAAACCACTAAGTTCACAGCGGAACTGAAGGCCAGTTTTGGTTTTGTGATCCTCATTTCTGTTTTGATGGATATCGGCGCACAGCTCAATATCTGGCGCATAGTGAGCATAAGCCGGTTGTATGCACAGGATATTGCCAACCGGGTAGTACCGGGAGCCGGTTACGTCCTCTCGGTACTGATCATATTGGGTGGCATTGCATTCAATATCGGCAATATTGCCGGTGCCGGACTTGGGTTAAATGTTTTAACAGGCTGCAGTGTTCAGGTTGGGGCTGTTATCAGTTGTGTACTTGCCATTCTTATTTTCATATTCCGGGAGGCAGGCAAAACCATGGATATTTTTGCAAAGATCCTGGGCTTTATAATGATCGGGCTAACGATGTATGTCGCTTTTCAATCACATCCTCCCGTAAAAGAGGCGCTGGTCAAAACATTCATTCCTGATTCGATCAACGAAACCATTATCCTTACCATTGTTGGCGGCACAGTAGGTGGCTACATCAGTTTTGCAGGCGCTCATCGTTTACTCGAAGCGGGCATCGGTGGGGGAGGCAGTATCAAAGAAGTTTCCAAAAGTGCGGTTTCTGCCATTCTCATTGCTTCATTAATGCGGCTTATTCTTTTTATTGCTGCCTTGGGAATTGTATGGCAGGGCATCACGCTGAGCAGCCAGAATCCCGCAGCAACCGTATTTCAAAGCGCTGCCGGCGAATTGGGTTACCGGGTATTCGGCTTGGTATTATGGAGTGCAGCCATTACATCGGTGGTGGGCTCAGCATTTACATCGGTCACCTTTGCCCGGTTACTTCACCCGGTGGTATCAAAACGGTTCCGGGAGATCATCATTGGTTTTATTATTGTTTCAACGGTTATTTTTCTGCTGGTGGGACAACCGGTAAAACTGCTGCTGATGGCAGGAGCGGTAAATGGATTCATATTGCCATTTGCACTCGGCATTATGCTGGTTGCGGCCTATCGTAAAAAGATAACAGGAGAATATAAACATCCATACTGGCTTTCCATCTCCGGGTGGATTGTGGTGCTGGCGATGACCTATATGGGTGTAAAGACCCTGGCTGCTTTGACCGGGTAAAATTTCCGCCTTTCATTAGTCTATATTTGTAAAAACTTCTGTTTATGGTTTTGGTAACGGGTGGGGCGGGGCTGGTCGGATCGGAACTGATCAGGCAGTTACTTGCAAAGGGTAAGAAAGTAATTGCCCTGTACAACCATACCACCCTGCCCGATTTTGATTCGGGCAGTTTAACGCAGGTAAAATGCAATATACTCGACGTGGTTGGACTGGAAGAGGCCATGAAAGGAGTGGAAGAGGTGTACCACTGCGCCGCCATCGTTACGTTTAATCCCAAAGAGCGGGAAAAATTATTCAAAGTAAATATTGAAGGCACCGCCAATGTGGTAAATGCATCGCTGGATGCCGGGATCCGCAAGATGGTATATGTAAGTTCGGTGGCGGCATTGGGAAGGATCCGGGAAGGACAGCTCATCAATGAAACCATGAACTGGACCGAAGAAACCAGCAACAGTGCGTATGGGCAAAGCAAGTTCCTGGCCGAAATGGAAGTATGGCGGGGGATTGGCGAAGGGTTGGATGCGGTAATGGTGAATCCAACCATCATTGTTGGTCCTGGCGACTGGAACAGCGGGTCATCGGCCATTTTTAAAAATGTATACAATGAGTTTCCCTGGTATTCGGATGGCAGTACCGGTTTTGTAGATGTACGGGATGTGGTAAAAGCAATGATCGATCTGATGGAAAGTGATATCAGCGCCGAACGCTTCATCCTGAGTGCCGAAAACCGGGGATACCGGGACGTGTTCAATATGATTGCAAAAGGTTTTGGAAAACGGCCGCCGTATAAAAAAGTAACTTCCTCCCTGGCGAAGATCGTGTGGAGGTGGGAGGCTGTTAAAAGCCGGGTTAGCGGGAAGAACCCACTGGTGACAAAAGAAACGGCCGCCACGGCACTTACCAAAGCAAATTTTGACAACAGCAAGCTGAAAAAATTTCTTCCGCAGTTTACCTACCGCCCGCTGGAAGAAAGCATTGCATTCACCTGCGCCGCATTTCAACAAAAACTTAACAGCCGTTGATGTACATTAGCGGTTCAATTGTTTAATCCAGTTAAATATCAAATGAAAAAGATCCTGTTCAGCCTGCTGGCATTTATTGCGCCGGCTATGGCATTCTCCCAATCAACATTCATTGTCAAAGGAAGGATCCTGGATGCAGTGAGTAAACAACCGCTCCAGGCCGCTTCGGTGTTTGCCGAAAACACCACCCTGGGAACTGCCACCGATAATGAAGGAAACTTTACCCTGTATTTACCCAACGGCGGGTACAACCTGGTGATTACGTTTACCGGGTACCAGACAGAAACAAAACGGATCACCTCGGGCGACGAAGGAAATAATTCCATCATTGTTGAACTGAAACAGAAAGAAAAGGAATTGCAGGACGTGGTGGTGAAAGCCAGTTTCGAAGTAAAGGACGGCTGGGAAAAATACGGCAGCTTTTTCCTCGATCATTTTATCGGTAAAACCGCCAACAGCCAGGAGTGCAGCATCAAAAACAAAGAAGCCATCCATTTCTTTTTTTACAAACGCAAGAACCTGTTGAAGATTACCGCCGATGCCCCGGTGGAGATCGACAACAATGCATTGGGTTATTCCATCCGGTATACGCTCGACTCGTTCACCCACGATTATAACAAGGAGGTAAGTGTGTATACCGGTTATCCCTTATTCAGGGAAATGGAACCTGCCAATGATGCACAGCGGGAGAAATGGAAAGCAGGCCGCACACTGGCGTACAACGGCTCTATCCTGCACTTCATGCGCAGCATGTACCGGAAAAAACTAGCCGAAGAAGGATTTGAGATCCAGTTCCTGCTGAAGGAAAACGACAAAGAAAAGGCCATTCCGCTCCGCAATTTTTACGGTGCCATGAATTATAAAATGGATGATACAGCCCGGGTGGTGGAAATATTGCCTAACCAGAAAGAAGTGGCGGTTCTATATAAAAATGAAACGCCTCCGCAACCATATCTCGATGCCAATCCAGGCGGTTCTTCCAAATTCCAGCTTTCGGTGCTGTCTTTCCAACCGAATGAATCGCTGGAGATAGAACAGAACGGTTATTACTACGAACAGGATGATATTATCATTACAGGCTACTGGGCCTGGGAAAAAGTGGCCGATATGCTGCCCTATAATTATATGGATGCGGCGGCGCCGAAAGAGGAAGCGTCTACCTCACCCGCCACCATACCGGGCGCCGGTGTAACCGCCAGGCCGGCCGATCCATTAACAATGCAGGTATGGAAGGCGGATGAAAGCCGCATCATGGAAGGCAATACTGTTTCTTATTATAAAAGAGGCGGGGCAGAAAATACGATCAACCTCGATAATGATTTTTATAAGTTCAACGGGGATAACACGGGCAGATGGTCCTTCAACGGGCAGGAATTCAGATTCACATGGAATTACAGCAATGCAGAAAGAACAAAGATTAAAATGATCATGCAATATCCCACGCCGCTGGTGGTGAACCTGGAGAACATTATTCTTACAGCGGGCAGCCTGTCATACACCCGTATCCAGCAGGCCAACGGGGTGAACGTAATGGCGATTGAAACAAGAACGGTGAAGTAAGGTTATTTGCCCATTACTTTTTCCCATAGTTCGGGAATTCGTTTTACCCAAACCAGTTCCTTCATTTTTTCTTTGGCATCTTCAATGGGGCTGCCGAAGTATACCTTGCCGCCTTCGGTATCTTTTCCCACGCCGCTTTGTGCATAGATGGTGGCATTGGCGCCAATGGTCAATGTTTTGCTCACGCCCACCTGTCCCCAAAGCGTCACCCCGTCTTCGAGCGTCACCACGCCGGCAATACCAACCTGTGCGGCAATGAGGCAGTTCTTGCCGGTGACGGTATCATGACCAATATGGATCATGTTGTCCATCTTGGTTCCCTTGCCGATGATGCTGTCGTGGCTTACCCCGCGGTCGATGGTGCAGCCGGCACCAATTTCCACATCGTCTTCAATGATTACCCGGCCGCAGCTAGGCATTTTTTTATACCAAACCTCCCGGTCTTTTTTGGTGTTATAGTAAAAGGCGTCGCTGCCGATAACGGTGCCCGCCTGTATGATGACGTTGTTGCCGATGATGCAGTGATCGAGGATACTTACATTGGGATGAATGATGCAGTTGCTGCCGATGCGCACGTGGTTACCGATGAATACGCCGGGATACACGAACGAACCTTCACCGATTACTGCGCTGTCGCTGATCATTTTTGCAGCCGGTTCAAACGGGCGGAAATGATTT
Organism: Chitinophagaceae bacterium; assembly: GCA_003455235.1. Classification (GTDB taxonomy): domain Bacteria; phylum Bacteroidota; class Bacteroidia; order Chitinophagales; family Chitinophagaceae; genus Ferruginibacter. The sequence goes on along the minus strand of DMRT01000143.1, from coordinate 4,897 downwards.
ACGATTTTGCAATAGGCTTCAAACGGGTTGTCAACCACCAGCAGGGCCTTCCCTTCCGGCACTTCTGTTTCTTTATTGATGATGATGAAACTGGCAGCACTGTTCAGGCACTTGGTATAATATTTCGGATGATCCACAAAAACGAGATCACCTTTTTCCACCTTGTGGATCTCGTTGATGCCGGTGGCCTGGGCATTCACATTGCCTACTAATTTTGCCTGGATCAATTCTGCGATCCAGGGCAGTGAAACAGGAGAAGGGAATTGCATACACGGTAATTTTTCCAAAGGTACATTCTTTGATGTTAGTTGCTGAACCGGTAAAACCTTAAAAAGGGAGGCAGAACGGGATTTTTAAAAAAATATTTTTTGCAATTTTTGCCACTGAAAAAAAGGGGCTGATCATCATTCCGTTCTTAGGCCTGAATGATTTTTTTTTCACTGAACCGGAAACATAATGCCATGCACAGGAAAATCACATCGCTTGAAATACTTGTTAAATCAATGGTTTCAGACATTCACTAAAATTGCTGGTCAAACAGATTAGTGCTCATTGTTGTGATGCTGCGAAAAGTTTTCGTGCAGGATACATGTGTTGAAAACGCTTCCTTATCCACAGGCCAAAAAAAAATGTTAATAAAATATTTTGGATTTTTTTTTCTGTTAGAAAAATTTCTCTTTAATATTGTGTAGGGAATTTGGTTCCCGGTACTTACTAACCCATCTATATAGCAAAGCCTGGCAGTCAAACGCCGGGCTTTATTATTTTTATCAACCCGTTTCTTTTCATTCAATTGACCAGGCATGAAAAATTTTGAAACCATCAATGATGATTTTATCATCAGTACTGATAAAACAAAACTGCAGGTGGCTATGATCCACCGGTACCTCTGCCATGAAAGTTACTGGGCTAAAAATATTCCGGTGGCCGTTGTTGAAAAAAGCATCGAAGGATCTTTTTGTTTTGGAGTTTACCACCAGGGAAGGCAGGTGGGTTTTGCACGGGTGATTACCGACCACGCAACCTTTGCTTACCTGGCCGATGTATTTATAGTACAGGAGTACCGGGGAAAGGGATTAAGCAAATGGCTGATGGAAACCATTATGAACAATCCTGCCCTTCAGGGATTGCGCCGCTGGCTGCTGGCCACCATGGATGCACATGGGCTGTATGCACAGTTTGGTTTTGCCCCGCTGGATAAACCGGAACGCATCATGGGTATGAAACCGTTTGATGAATATCCACCAACCAACGGATGACTTTATCCTGTAACTTGCAGCAAAATAAAAACACATGCTTAAATCAATGACGGGTTTTGGAAGAGCAGAACAGACCGTGAATGATAAAACCTTCCTGGTGGAGATCAAAGCGCTCAACGGGAAACAGTTTGAACTGCAGCTGAAATTACCACCATTGCTACGGCCCTATGAATTTGAGATCAGGAATGCATTGCAGGAAAGCCTGATACGGGGAACCATCGACTGCACCATCACCATCAAACAAAACGGCACTTCCAAACCGGTAAATATAAACACCGACCTTATCAAGGCCTATTACAGCCAGATCGAAAGCCTGGCCGCCGAATTAAAAATTGATACCAACTCGGTATTAAGCGCCCTGCTCCGGCTGCCCGAAGTGGTTACACCCACCAATGACGTGCTGAGCGAAACTGATTTCTCGGAATTTCATAAAGTACTGCAGGCCGCCCTCAGTGACCTGAACCTTCACCGTACCGAAGAAGGCGCTGTACTGGAAAAAGACCTGATTAAACGCATCACCAACATTAACGAACAGGAAGAAGCCATTTTAAAACTGGAACCCAACCGGAAAAAAAGGATCAGGGATGAGATCAATATGTTGCTGGAGAAAAACGTAGGCAAAGAGAACATCGATAATAACCGGATGGAGCAGGAACTCATTTATTACATGGAGAAGATCGATATCCACGAAGAACAGATACGCCTGCGGCAGCATTGTGAATATTTCCGGTCCATCCTGCAGGAACCCGATGAAGGAAAGGGAAAAAAACTCTCTTTCATTCTCCAGGAAATCGGACGGGAGATCAACACCACGGGCAGCAAGGCCTATGATGCCGACATTCAGAAATGCGTGGTGAAGATGAAGGATGAACTGGAAAAGGCCAAAGAACAGGTATTAAATGTATTGTAAGCAATAAGCAAATCAGCCATGAGTAAATCCCCGGCTTATAATAATATGGTACAACGTTGGTTTTTGTTGCCCGTTGTGGGTTGCCTGCTTTTTCTTTTCTCATGCCGGCAAAACGACCTGTTTGAAAAAAGCGCCGTGATTCCCAAATACGAATGGCGCAGCGATTTTCCCGTCACGGGGCATTTCATTATTACCGATACCAGTTCTGCCTACAGTATTTACCTGGTGCTCCGGCATACCGATGCGTATAAATACAATAATATCTGGCTCCGCATCGGGCTGCAGGCTCCCGGAGATACCCTATTCAGTCAACGGGTGGATATAAAACTTGGTGACGATGCCCGGGGATGGGAAGGCTCCGGCATGAACGATATCTGGGAACTGCGCAAACTGCTTAATGGAGAACCCAAACGATTCAGGCAGGCCGGAAAATATTATTTCAGCATCTCACAGATCATGCGAGACGACCCCCTGCCGCACATCATGAGCGCCGGGCTGCGGATTGAAAAGAGATAACCGGAACATTAACAAAGCCTTTATCCAAAAATCACCCCCTGTCCGTTTTTTTCAAAACAATTCTTTATTTTGCATGTATGAAGATGAAAATCGGCGTACTCTTATTACTGGTGATGACTGCAGTTGGTGCCCAGGCCCAGTTACAGCACAATGAATATGTACAAAAAGGAGAGTTCGGGATCACCGTGGGAGCCGCCCATTATTTTGGAGACCTGAATACCCGTGCGGCCATTAACCGGCCAAAGCCTGCCGTAGGCGCCTTCTTCCGTAAACAATTTGGTAATTATGTAGGACTCCGCCTCAGCGCTCATTTTGCCCAGTTGGGGTACAGCGACACCTACAGCAAGAATGAATACCAGAAAACCCGAAACCTGAGCTTTAATTCCAACATCTGGGAACTGGCATTACAGGGTGATTTCAACTTTTTTAAATTTATTCCAGGCGATCCGGATTATGCATTCACCCCCTATATCACATTGGGTGTTGGCGCATTTACCTATGATCCCTATGCGTACCTGAATGGCAAGAAGGAATTTTTACGGCCATTGGGTACAGAAGGTCAACAGATCGGGTACAATGGCAGAAAGCCCTACAGCACACTGGCTGTTTGCATACCCCTGGGAGTAGGTATTAAATATAATATTAGCGACCGGATGAACCTCTCTTTTGAGATTGCTCACCGGTTTACAACGACTGATTACTTAGACGACGTAAGTACCACGTATATTGGTGCCAGCCGCTTTGCCCCTCTTTCCACAGCAGGCTTATTACAGGATCGCTCCTACGAGCTTGATCCTGATAACATTATAGGTGTGGAAGGCCGCCAGCGGGGCTGGAGCAAACAAAGAGACCAGTATATTATCGCTGAAATAGGGCTTTCCCTTAATATCAGCAGCTATAAATGCCCCAGTGCAAAATAATTCCGGGCAATAGGTTTTGTTTTCTAACAAATTGGCCTATATTTACAGTCCCTCAAGTAACGCAGATAATCCACAATCCCCATTATCTGATATTTTCCCGACCAAAGAAGAACAAAGTGTAAATCCGTGTATTTCTGTGATGGAACCATAGTTTCAATCCGCACAAACATTAAACTATGGCGTTCATTCGCTGCTGCCTTACCACAGCGGTATTGGTCTTATGTATGTTTTATACTGAGGCTCAAACCGTCTTCTATCCACAGGGGTCGTCCCAGTTGCTTAAGTCAACTGCGGAGGATGCAGCTATGCTTTTGCAGAAAGCAATAAAGAACAGCCAGTTCAGCACACAGTCATATAGCAGCCTTCCCGCTTCCGGAATCATCTTCATTTACGATTCAACCATTGCCGATAACCAGGCATGCCGGGTTCAGAGCGATGGTTCGGGGTATATAAAATTTTCCGCCCCGCAGGATAATGGATTATGTTTTGGTATTTACCAATACCTGCAGGGTCTCGGATTTCGTTTTTACCAGCCCGGCTCCATCTGGGAACTGGTTCCAGAACTGAGTTCTCCTTTCAGGAAAACAGACAGTATTTATACAAACAGTTTCAGGTACAGGACCTGGTTTGTAAGCGGCGGATCTAACCGCTGGGCAATGGACAATAATGCAGCCTACGGATGGGATACCTACCTGGGAGAAAATGGTCATAACCTGGCCTTGTATCAACGAAGGAACGGAATGCTGGGAACCTATCGTTTTGCAGGGCACCGGGGGGATATCATGACGAGCAGTTATATTTCCTCGCTGCAGAGCAATCCCTGCTACGTGGCCTGCTATAATAATTCAAGAACGGCCAACAATCAGTCGGTTCCGGATGTAAACAACCCGGCAGCCATGAACCTGTGGTCGGCAGCCATTGAACAGAAATACACGCAATACCGCAATGTAATTCTGAACAATCAAAGCGTGTATATAAATCAATCCCGGAATTTTAATTATGCCAACCAGTATATTGGTATTGAAGTGCCGGATGGCGCCCGGTGGGGAAATACACAGGATAATACCGGTTGCCAGAACAATGGCTATTCAACCGAAAGCGACCAGCAGTTTACCCTGGCCAATTACACCGCCAGTCAGCTCAGCGCCCGCTATCCTTCTGCCCGGTTCCAGGTATATGCCTATTCAACACATGCAAATATTCCGTCTTCATCAGTCCAGATCAGCAATTCTATTGATGTGCAGCTGATTCCGGCTGTATACCAGAATATCACCAGCACCAACGGCCTGCGT